>JAFGXK010000107.1 GCA_016936695.1 Bacteroidales bacterium
ATTTACCTAAGAGAGCAACAGTACTTCCAGAAGAAGAAACAGTCCGGGATAATACAGACCTCTCATCCAGGGAATTTACCAACATCGATTTTGAAGACCTGGATAATAAATAATGGAGTACTTTCTTAATGGTTGACTATATCCTGTTAATATTAGCAGTAATCCTTATTATAGTTGGCATTATCGGTTGTCTTGCACCTATCTTGCCGGGACCTCCCTTAAGCTACTCCGGACTGGTTGTCCTTCATTTTACAAAGTTTGCTGAGTTTTCGGATAAACTGCTTATTGTACTTGCAATAGTGGTTATCGTTGTTACTATTTTTGACTATATAGTGCCTGTATGGGGAACAAAGAAGTTCGGAGGAACCAAATACGGAACCAGAGGTGCAACTGTCGGACTTATTATCGGTCTGTTCCTCGGGCCCTTCGGAATAATAATCGGACCTTTCATCGGAGCTGTTGTCGGGGAACTTATCTTCAAGGATGATATGAAATACGCAATTAAGGCAGGCTTCGGCAGTCTGCTCGGATTCCTGACAGGCGTGGGACTGAAACTGGCCACTTCTTTCGTAATCACCTTTTATTTCGTGAAAGAGTGGATCAGGTAAACCCTGATCCTCCAACTCCTCTGATTATATCCAGCATCCCGTAAAGCCTTGACGATCATTGTATCAGGCAAGGGTCGCCACCATTACGGCTTTGATGGTATGAAGCCTGTTTTCTGCTTCATCAAACACAATCGAATGCTTCGACTCGAAGACATCCTCTGTGACTTCCATTCCGTCGAGACCGTACTTCTGGAAGATATTCTCACCTGTTATAGTATCCCGGTTATGGAACGCAGGAAGGCAATGAAGAAACTTAACATTTGAATTTCCGGTCTTCCTGATCACATCCATGTTAACCTGGTATGGCTTGAGAAGCTTTATCCTCTCTTCCCATACCGACTCAGGCTCTCCCATCGATACCCACACATCCGTATACAGAAAATCAACTCCCCTGACCGCTTCTTCAACATTATCGGTAATAGTAAGCTTTGCTCCTGTTTCCTTTGCTACAGCATTGCAGGCCGCAACCATTTCCTTGCCCTGCTGACATGCTTCCGGAGCTGCAGTCCTGAAATCCATTCCCATCTTTGCAGCTCCTGCCAGAAGCGAGTTGCCCATATTGTAACGTGCATCTCCAAGATAGCAGAAAGAAATCCTGTTCAGAGGCTTATCTGTATGCTCAGCCATGGTCATGAAGTCGGCAAGTATCTGAGTGGGATGAAACTCATTTGTCAGACCGTTCCAGACCGGAACTCCCGCGTACCTGGCAAGCTCTTCAACAACAGACTGTCCGTAACCACGGTATTCAATTGCATCATACATCCGGCCTAAAACCCTTGCCGTGTCCTTCATCGACTCCTTCTGACCAATCTGCGAACCGGTTGGTCCGAGATACGTAACATGAGCTCCCTGATCGAAAGCTGCAACCTCAAATGCACACCTGGTCCTTGTTGATGTCTTTTCAAAAATAAGTGCGATATTCTTCCCTTTCAGAAGCTGTTGCTCAGTGCCGGAATACTTTGCTTTTTTCAGATCAGCAGAAAGATTAAGAAGCTTACCGATCTCTTCCGGGGTGAAATCCAGAAGCTTAAGGAAATGACGGTTGCGGAGATTGACTGGCATATTCTAATGGTTTTATATGTTTGATTGTCCTTAAAAAACAAAGGTCCTAAATTAAGTAATATTTTTAAAAAAATGCTTCAGATATCCAATAGCACCTGACCTTACTGCTCGTACTCCATAGTGATCTTAGACCCGTATTTCTTGTCGGCCAGCTTGAATGCTTCAGTTATAACCGCCATCTTCCCTCCCTTTTCAAGAAAACTCAGGCATGCCTCTATCTTGGGGGCCATGCTTCCCTTTGCAAAATGACCTTCCCTGAGATACTTCAGGGTGTCAGCATAATCAAGGAATTCCCTGATCTCCTGGTCCGGCTTTTTATAGTTGATAAATATGTAGGGGACATCGGTCAGAATGTAGAATTCTTCAGCTCCGATCATCGATGCAAGAAGAGCCGATGCCCTGTCCTTGTCAATTACGACCTCAGCCGGCCTTACATCATTCTTTTCATCTATATAAACGGGGACACCCCCTCCACCGGCTGCAATAACAATGTTGCCCTGCCGGGCAAGATCACCGATAATTGTATGATTCATGATGTCGATTGGTATCGGCGACGGCACAACACGTCTGAATCCGCCATCTGTCTTTACCTCTTCACGGAATATCCAGCCCTTTTTCATGGCAAGGCTGTCAGCCTCCTCCCGTGTATATATTTTGCCGATACGTTTCTGGGGGTCATTGAAAGCCGGATCGTTCCTGTCAACAACAACCTGCGTGACAAGGCAGACAACATTTCTGGTAAGCCCGTTACGGTTAAGCACATTCCTGAACATTCGTTCGATCATGTATCCGATCCCTCCCTGTGAATCGGCCACGCAGATGTCTACCGGCATCTGGGCTATATTATATAATTGTTCACCGGCATCATTTCTCATCAGAATGTTTCCAACCTGCGGTCCGTTTCCGTGGGTTATCACCAGGTCGTAGCCCTCGTTTATCAGAAAAATCAGATTCTCAAGTGTTTGAGTGGTGTTTTCCTCCTGCTCATCTATTGTGCCTATCTGGTCGCCCCTTAACAACGCATTGCCGCCGAGGGCGACTACAGCCAGTTTTTTTTTCATATTTAAAGTTTAGGGATGTAATCTTTATTGGGAATATCCGTTCTTAATCAGTTTGGCAGCTTATTTTATCCGCCATAAAGATATCAATCAAAGTTGTGATTTAAATGTACGCAAATCAGCAAAATGACATAAAAAATATGTTGAAAAACATGATTTTACGTATTACATCACATAAACAACGGAGGCTGAAGCAAGTGAAAAAAAATAATTACATTTACACCTTTCAAATAAATTAACGCCTGTGAAATCAGGAAAGGCAATTCTTTTTACATTTTTGTTCTCTGTATTAGTACTTTCCTCCTGTAATAAATTCGGAGGCAAGGACCTTGACGAGGGTGAAATACACTATGACGTAAGCTATCAGGGCCGTGTGACCCACATGCCAAAGGAACTAATGCCCAAAAACCTTATAGTTTCGTTCAAGGACGATAAAATAGTATATGAGCTTATCTCTCCGTTCGGTAATTCAGGGATCATCAATCTGGCCAATCCGTCAGAAGATATTTACGACACATACCTGAGTCTCTTCACCCTCAAATACTTCTACCCTGCAAAACAAGGAGAGATTTATCCCGGATTCGAATCAATGAATGGCATCGACATCAGAAAAACTTCAAAAACATCAGTGATCTGCGGATTCGACTGCAAGCATGCAGAAGTCACTTTCCCTTCCGACAGGTCAAAGGTTTATAATATATGGTATACCGAAGACATCCCTGTTTCAAAACCAAATATATCTACGCCATTTAATGAAATTGATGGGGTCCTTATGAACTTTTTCTTCTTCATAGGCACTTCCGAATTCCACTTTGAAGCCCAGAATGTTTACAAAAAAGAGATCCCTGATAAAACATTCGAGAGAAAGGAAAAATTCAAAAGAGTATCCAGAAAAGACATAAACAAATTCATCAATAAAATGGTGAGTCTGTGAACAGACGATGATGTTTCCGGTGAACTTCCCGGCTTACCGCCTTCCAAAGTTTTCATACCAGCCTTGTCTGATCTCCAAATTTATTACCTTTGGGATGTTTTTTCGGTTTGTGTGTAATTGAGATGAAATGAGCAAAGGCAAGGAGTCCAACGGGAAGAAGACAACAAAAGCAAAGGCAAAATCAAAACCTTTCTTTACCGATGAAAGGATCAGTTTCATAACCGGCATTCTGATATCAGGCTTTGCCGTCTATCTGCTGCTGGCTTGCGTATCATACCTGTTATGGTGGGAAACCGATCTGAGCCTTGCAGATTCAAAGGTCATTTCAAATGCTGATGTCAATGTTAAAAACTGGTCAGGAAAAAGCGGCCACTTCCTTGCCAAAATGCTGATAGGCTACGGATTTGGCTTTGGAGCACTTTTTATCCCGGTGATAATAGGCACGATCGGTCTTAACCTGCTGAAATTCCCCAAGCTGACATTATGGAAACTTATAATTAAACTAACCTTTGCAGTCATATTAATTTCCTTTATTCTCGGATTCATCTTCGGAAACGCAGACGGCTACCTGGGCAGCGGCCCGGGAGGAGCCCAGGGATATAAGATCACCGAATGGTTCAACTCGTTCGCAGGCAAGATAGGTACCGGAATTATTCTTGTCTTCCTGACTATCGGATACCTGGTTTTTGCTCTCAGGTTCAAGCCCGAAACCTTCACCAGAACAATCCCGTCAACAATAAAGAGCGTGATTCCTGCAATGCACCCTTTTTCTTCCGGAGAACAAGGCGGGGCTTCCCAAACTCAAGCCGGGCAGGAGGATGAAATTAATGAAGATGATGAAAATGAAGAAGATGACAGC
>JAFGXK010000108.1 GCA_016936695.1 Bacteroidales bacterium
AGAGAATCTTTCCTTCTGTACCCTTGTCATGTAAATTATATCAGCCCTTGAAATGATATCTGTAAAATCGAGGTGCTCGTAGTATTTAAGGCCAAGGTTATCGAGGTATAGCTTGAACTCTTCAGGCATCTTGAGTTCTTCCGGTGAAATGAAGTTGAATGTTGTGTTCCATCTCGACATTGCCATCATGAGTGAATGAACAGTCCTTCCATACTTAAGGTCGCCGACCATGAAGATATTCAGGTTGTCTAGTGTTCCCTGCGTTTTCCTTATCGAGTAGAGATCAAGCATAGTCTGGGTGGGATGCTGATTTGCGCCGTCACCTGCATTAATTACAGGTACCGAAGAAATTTCGCTTGCATATCTTGCGCTGCCCTCTATCGGGTGCCTCATTACGATAAGATCGCTGTAACTGCTTACCATTTTAATGGTATCATGAAGGGTTTCTCCCTTGGAGACGCTCGTTGCACCGGCATCCGTAAACCCCACTATCTTTCCTCCCAGACGGTTTATGGCGCTTTCGAAACTGAGCCTGGTCCGGGTTGACGGCTCAAAAAAAAGGGTTGCTATCACCTTGCCTTCAAGAAGCCTGCTTACAGGGTTTTTTTCGAATTCAACGGCATGGTCAAGGATTTTCAGAATTTCAGCGGTGTTTAAATCATCTATGGAAACCAAACTTCTGTTTTTCATTGCTTTGGCTGATTAGGGATATGGTTGTAGGCCAAAAACAAATTTATTCAAGAAGAGCCTAAGGAAGGATGTGTGTTGATAATTAACTAACAACTTTCAAGGGTGCCATTTGTCAGAAAGTGCCTTTGAAGAGATACTTCATATCGTTTATTCTGTCGAGCGCTGTAAGTATCCTTTCTCCCGATGCACGTCTAAAGCTAATCATCATTCGGCATTCCAGACCAAAAAACTGTTCCGACTGCCCCGCTTCCTCCTCTTTTATTAACTTCATTACATCGTTGATTGAAGAGTAGGGAAACGTAATTTCATAATGATCCCGGACATGATGCTCCAGTATTTCATTGTTAATCAGGGCGGATTCAGCTGCAGTCCTGTAGGCATTAATCAATCCGCTGACTCCAAGTAGTTTGCCTCCGAAATATCTTACCACAACAATAAGAATATTGGTAACCTGAAAGGCATTTATTTGCCCCAATATAGGTTTTCCGGCGCTGCCGGATGGTTCGCCGTCATCGCTAAACCTGTAATTGTTTCTTTCGTGCCCGAGCATCCAGGCGTAACAATGATGCCTTGCCGCGTGGTGCTCCTTTCTTACGTGTGCGAGAATGCTTTTGATTTCTTCCTGATCCGAAACAGGGTAAGCCAGTGAAATAAACCTGCTTCCTTTTTCCTTGTAGAGGCCTTCTGAAAATGATTTGATGATCAGGTAGGTATCCGGTTCCATGAATAAAATAAAGCTGAAGAACTTCCGTTGATACTATGGTGCAATATTAGCCATATTATGTCAGGAAGGTTTCCGTGTAATACGAAAAATGATACTTTTGTTTAAAAAAGAAATCATAAATGGGCGTGTTACTTGATGAAAAAGACCTTGGAAAGCTGATAGTTATAGGCGACAGGATTTTAATAAAACCAAAGGTTCCGCAAGCAAAGACTAAGAGCGGATTATACCTGCCGCCAGGTGTAAATGAGAATGAAAAAGTTCAGATAGGCTATGTTGTCAAGGTTGGACCAGGCTATCCGATACCTTCGGTAACCGATGCCGATGAACCCTGGAAAGGAAGAACAGAAGAACCAAAATATGTTCCCCTCCAGCCAAAAGATGGGGATCAGGCAGTCTACCTTCAGAACAGCGCCATTGAAATTGAATTCAATAAGGAGAAATATATCGTCGTTCCGCAATCGGCAATTCTTCTGCTTTTAAGGGATGATGGACTTTTTGAATAAAACCGGGCAAATGGAAAATGAATATCTGAGCACAAAAAAGATTCTGATTGTCGAGGATGACATATCAAGCAGGCTCTATCTTAACAAGATCCTTGAGAAGACCGGGGCATCGCTTTTAAGCGCCTGCGACGGAAAAGAAGCCATTGAAGCAGCGAAGGCTAATCCTGACATCGATATAATCCTTATGGATATTCAGCTTCCCCTGATCGACGGCTACGGAGCAGCAAAGGTCATCAGGGAATTTAGGAAGAATGTAATTATTATAGCCCAGACTGCCTACAGCCTTCTCGGCGACCGTGAGAAAATAATTGCCTCAGGTTTTGATGATTATGTGGTCAAACCCATATTTCCACAGCAGCTGATAGAAAAGCTTACAAAATTTTCCCGGAAAATCTGAACAAGATAAAATGTAATCTACTCAGGATAAACCGATAGCTGTCTGAATTCATATTCAAACTGCTCGATCTCACCTTTCCATCTCTCCCTTTCAATCCTTGCCGGAACACTGTTAAGCAGGGCGCTTCTCATTATGGAATCACCTGACAGAATGTCAAAAGGCATTAGTTTATATTCATATTCATAGGGCGGATCATTGAATTTAAGCGAACCGGGAGGAGAGGTCTCCATGACTGCCGAGAAGTACTCGTAGGCAGTCAGTACCGGCAGAAATACGGCCGGATCAGTAACATGTATCTGGAGTCCATTGCACACCTGGCCAGCATACTTATTGAATGTTGGAATGAAATTATGAACCCTGAAGACGCACCCGGGAATCTTCCTCCCGTCAAGCTTATTCTTAAGCTTCTCTACATCAAAATAAGGAGCTCCGGATAACTCAAAAGGTATTGTGGTCCCTCTTCCTTCCGAGATATTTAGCGCTTCTGCAAGAACCATCCCCGGGTAAACCATTGCTGTCCTGAGTGTGGGCATATTAGGTGAAGGAAGTATCCAGGGCAAAGCGGTCTGATCAAACAATGACTGCCTTCTCCAGTTCTTCATCCATACAACATTAAGAGCACAGTTTATGCTGTGTTTTTCCCTTATCCATAAGGCCATTTCCCCAAGTGTCATCCGGTGACAGAGAGGAATGGAAGCGCCGCCGACAAAAGTAAAGTAATCTTCCTTAAGCACTGGCCCATCAAACTGAATCAGGCCTATTGGATTTGGCCTGTCAAGGATATATACGGGTATCCCAGCTTCGGTGCATGCTTCCATGCAAAGTTTAACGGTCCAGACATAAGTGTACAGACGTGCTCCCACATCCTGAAGATCAATAACAAACGCATCAAGTCCGGCAAGCATTTCCGAAGTCGGCTTCCTGTGCTCTCCGTACAGGCTGTGAACGGGAATCCCAAACTGGGGATGAACCGAACTGTTCCACTCTATCATATTGTCCTGAGTTTGTCCGTAAAGGCCGTGCTGGGGACCAAACAATGATGCGAGGGTACAGTCGTCTTTTTTTCGGAAAATTGTCGTTATATGAGTATAGTCAGATGCAATGCTCGGAGCGTGGCAAAGTACTCCAACTCTTTTCCCGGCGAGTTCCACGGGAGTATCATGTCGTATCTGGTCGAGTCCGGTTTGAGTCATGATATTTTTTATGATTAAGTGCTGATTTAACTATCTTTAACGGGTAACTCCATAATTGACGATTCAAAATCAAGCTAAAGTAAATATTCTTTTTTAAGTTTATAACCCCGTTAATACTGATCTGCCTTATGAGAAAATTGCTTCTTTTTGCATTCATTACCATCCACTTGTATGCGACTGGTCAAAAGCAGCCTCTAGACCATTCGGTCTACGACAGCTGGAAAAACATCACTCAGTCGGTTATCTCACCCGACGGCAGTTGGGTTGCATTTACAATCAATCCGCAGGAAGGGGATGGCTGGCTGTATATAAGCGACGTTCGGAATGGATTGAAGGACTCAGTGGCACGAGGCGGATCTCCTCTCTTTTCGCCGGACTCAGACTATTTGGCATACATTCTATCGCCTGCAGCGTCAGAAACCCGGCAGGCGAAGAGGAAGAAACTCAAGGAGGATATGATGCCAAAAAAGAGTCTTGAGATCAGAAAACTGCCCGGGAATGTAATTTTTACTTCACAAAGGGTTAAATCTTTTTCTGTAGCGGAAGAAAAATCCCCTTGGATGGCTTATCACATGGAAAAGCCACTTCCGGCGAAGGAGGTTGCCGATTCCTCGAAGACCGGAAACGGCAAAACGGATGGAAAGGACAGGAAAGAAGAATCGAAAGGCAGCGAACTCGTTGTCTTTAATCCACTGTCCAACGTAAGTTTCAACTTTCCTGATGTTACAGAGTATGTAGTGGCAAAAGGCGGAAATTCAATCAGTTTTATCCAGGAACTTCCCGATACCTCCTTAACCGCAGGATACAGAGTAAGCTCATTTGACTGCAACAAGGGGATTCCTGTAACGCTTTTTGAAGGCAGAGGCAGTGTTATAAAAATAACAACCGACAGACCAGGTTTTCAAACCTCATTCCTTTATTCCTCTGATACTTCAAAAACCAAAGTCTATACACTTTTTCTTTCACGGTCTTTCGCGAATTCAACTTCTATAGTGGACACGATTAGCAGGTCGATGCCACCAGGATGGTCAGTTAGCGAAAACAGCGATATGGTTTTCTCGGAAAATGGGAAAAGACTGTTTTTCGGTACTTCCCCAAAACCAGTCAAAGAGCCTGAAGACACACTGCTGGCCGAGGAGAAGTACAAACTCGATGTGTGGTCATGGACCGACGGCCAGATTCAGCCACAGCAGAAAAAACAACTCGACAGGGAGCTCAAAAGAGCCTACCAAGCTGTTTATCATACAGATAAAAATGTAATGTATCAGCTTGCCGATCTTACAATGCCTGAACTCAGGATGGATATTAAATCAGATTGCGAATTTGCACTTGGTATGTCCGGTCTCGAATATCAGAAATCATCTTCATGGGATTCAAAAAATTACGCCGACTATTACATAGTTAGCCTGGAAACAGGAGAGAAAAAGCTCATTCTTAAAAAATATCCTTCACAGGTTCATCTGTCTCCTGACGGAAATTTTCTGGCTGCATGGTCGCCCGAAGAAATGTGCTGGAACCTGATGTCGCGGGAGGGAGAACTTCTTCGTCAGGTAGTACTGCCGGAAAATATGCCCCAGCATAATGAGCTTCATGACAGTCCGTCTGATCCTTCACCATACGGTCTTGCAGGATGGACAGAAAAGGACAGGAACATTCTGATCTATGACAGATTTGACATCTGGTCGGTAAATACAGGAAAACCCGAGGAGCCCGTGAACCTCACCAATGGTTTTGGCAGGTTGAATAATATTCGGTTCCGGTATGTGAAAACTGATCCTGATGCTAAGTTTGTTCCGGCCGGGGAAAGAATGCTCCTTTCGGCTTTTGATAATAAGAGCAAGGCGAGCGGATATTTTTCGGTCAAGCCCTTTAGTAAGGATGTCCCTGCAGAACTGATACTTGAAAAAGCCGTGTTTTCTGGCGGAGTGACTAAAGCAAAAAACAGCGGCATGATAATCTGGAGGAAAGAGTCGGTTGACGTTTCTCCTGAACTTTTTGTAAGTGATATGAAGTTCACCCGGCCGGTGAGGCTGTCTGTAACAAACCCCCAGCAGAGAAATTTCAACTGGATGTCTGCTGAGCTTGTGGAATGGATATCCTTTGACAACCAGACTCTTAGTGGAATATTGTACAAACCTGAGAATTTTGATCCATCCGGAAAGTATCCCCTGATTGTTTATTTCTATGAGCGCAGTTCAGACGGATTGTTCAGCTATTTCCCGCCTGCCCCCAGTGCATCAATAATAAACAGGTCTTATGCAGTTAGCAACGGCTATCTTCTTTTCGTTCCGGACATAATTTACAAGGCAGGTTATCCGGGTGAGAGTTGCTATAATGCCGTGGTTAGCGGAACACAGGCGCTTCTGGACAGGTATGATTTCATTGACAGGAACAAATTGGGCCTTGACGGCCAGAGCTGGGGCGGTTATCAGATAGCCTGGCTTGTAACCCGGACTGACATGTTCAGATGCGCCTTTGCAGGAGCCCCTGTAAGCAACATGACAAGTGCTTATGGAGGCATCAGATGGGAATCGGGAATGAGCAGGATGTTTCAGTACGAAAAGACCCAGAGCAGGATAGGGGGCACACTTTGGGAAAAACCGGTGCAGTATATCGAGAATTCAGCATTGTTCTATGTTCCGAAAATTAACACACCTTTGCTTATAATGCATAATGATGCTGACGGAGCCGTACCCTGGTATCAGGGCATTGAATTTTTCATGGCCCTCCGGCGGCTGGAAAAACCGGCATGGATGCTGTCGTATAATGATGAGGCGCACAATCTGGTAAAAAGACCAAACAGGAAAGACCTGTCAATAAGAAAAATGCAATTCTTTGACCATTACCTTATGGATAAGGATATGCCATACTGGATGAAAAACGGTTTGTCCCAGACTGAGAAAGGAAAGATCGATGGGTATGAACTGATTAAAGACAACTGATATTAATCCCGGAAAATTCCCGGAATACATGATCCGTCAAAAAACATTAATCATTAACCTTTTACCGATTTTAAACGATTTTAAAACTCTCTAACAAACAATATCAATGAGAACAAGAATATCATTCACCGGCTGGGCCGTAATTATCTTGACAGCTTTTGTATTATCATGTACCGGTGGTGGAACAGAAGGTGACTTAATCATCCTGGAAACAACCGATCTCCACGGTGTTGTGCTTCCTTACGATTTCATGGAACAGCAGAAAATAGATGTCTCCCTGGCCTCCATAGCTTCATATATAAAAAAGGCACGAAGCGGCTCTGCCCAGGTGATTCTGCTGGATAACGGCGATAATCTTCAGGGACAGCCATCGGTATACTATTATAATTTCATCGATACAGTATCACCTCATATAAATGCTGCAGCTTTCAATTCGCTGGAATATGATGCAATTACTGTCGGAAACCATGATATTGAGGCCGGTCATTCTGTCTACGACAGGCTGGTCAGGGAATACAATTTTCCTTTGCTGGCTGCTAATGCAGTTAATAAATCAACCGGCATGCCCTATTTCGAGCCATTTACAATTATAGAAAAGAAAGGCATCAGGGTTGCAGTATTTGGTATGGTGACTCCGTCAATCCCTCAATGGTTGCCGCCGGAATTGTATTCCGGAATGGAATTTCGGGATATGCTCGAAACCGCAAAAATATATATGCCGATTATAAAGAAGGAAAAACCCGACCTGATAGTGGGACTTTTTCATTCGGGATGGGATGAAAGGGATGATGAAAGCAGTGGCGGAAGTCATTATGACAAAAATGGTGTAGCAGCAATAGCGCATAATGTACCTGGCTTTGACGTGATCCTTTGCGGACATAACCACAACGTTGTCAATACGACGATTATCAATTCTGAAGGCGATAGCGTGCTTATACTTGAAGGAGGGAGCCGGGCGCAAAAGATCGGCAGAGTCGACGTGCGTTTAGTCAGGAACAGTACTACCGGAAAGGTTCAGCCGGTAATCAAAGGCTCAATCGTGGATGTCAGGGATTACGATCCCGACCCTGAGTTTATAAAAAATTTTCAGGATCATGACGCTGCTGTAAAAAAATATGTAAGCAAGGTAATCGCACATTCTGAGGCGAACATGTCATCGAGGGATTCATATTTCGGCTCATCTCCATTTGTGGATATGGTTCATTCAATTCAGCTTGAGATCACCGGAGCTGACATTTCCTTCTCAGCTCCTCTCTCCTTCGATGTAAGCATACCGGCAGGACCGGTTACGGTAGGCGATATGTTCAAGTTGTACAGGTTCGAGAACATGCTCTATACCATGTGGATGACCGGTTCGGAGATAAAGAAGTATCTTGAGTATTCTTATTCCGACTGGCTGAATACAATGAAGGGTCCCGGTGATAATCTGCTGAAATTCCAGAAGACAAAAGACGGGAAGATCCTTATGAGGAACGGTGAAGCCTGGCTTCAGAATCAGCCTTACAATTTTGACTCGGCAGCAGGCATCGATTATATTGTGGATGTCAGCAAGCCAGAGGGCAAAAGGATAACAATAAAGTCATTTTCGGATGGTACCCCGTTTGAGATGAACACTCGTTATAATGTTGCCGTCAATTCATACAGGGGAAACGGGGGAGGAGGCCATTTTACATCAGGAGCCGGAATTCAGGCTGGCTTACTGCCGGGAAGGCTTGTAAGCTCGACTGATAAGGACCTGAGGTACTACATATTGGTTAATATGGAGAACCGGAAGACAATCAGGCCGGTTGCTCTCAATAACTGGAGGATAGTTCCGGAAGCATGGGTAAAGACAGCAATGATAAGGGATTATGAGTTGTTGTTTGGAAAATAAAGCTGTAACTATCACGTTCTGAATTATGGATAAAGTGCAAGAAATAAGTCCCGACGGACTTGAGTTGCCGCTGGTTGAAGAATTCTTCACGATTCAGGGAGAAGGATATCATTCAGGAGAGGCAGCATGGTTCATCAGGCTGGGGGGCTGTGATATTGGCTGCAACTGGTGCGATTCTCGATTTACGTGGGATCCTGCCATGCATCCTCTGGTTCCGACGGAAAAGATTGTTGAACATGCTCTTGACTCAGGTTCAAAATCAGTGATTGTTACCGGCGGCGAACCTTTGATGTGGAATCTTGATATCCTGTGCAACGGATTGAAAAATGCAGGCCTGAGCACATTTATCGAGACATCGGGTGCATACAGGCTTAGTGGATCATGGGACTGGATATGCCTGTCACCGAAAAAAAACAAGCCTCCGTTAGGAGATATCTGCCTTAAAGCAGATGAACTTAAAGTAATTATTGAAAGCAGAGATGATTTTGAATGGGCTGAGAAATACAGGAAACTGGTCGGACCCGGGTGCAGGCTCTACCTTCAGCCGGAATGGAAACGATTCAGGACTGTTATTCCTGAAATCGTCAGCTATGTCAAAGAGAATCCCTACTGGAAAATCTCCCTGCAGACGCACAAATACATGCACATTCCCTAGGATGAAACAAGGGTTGATCATACTTGCTGCTTTCCTGCTGATTTCTTTTATTTCTGCGAATCATTGCTATTCGCAGAAGTACCACACTACCTCGGTCAAAGCCCTTAAGTACTACAAGGCCGGAATGACTGCCTTTGACTATATTGATTACATAAATGCTGAGAATTATTTCAAGCAGGCTATTGAAACGGATGAGAACTTTTTTGAGGCCTATATGATGCTCGGCGAGCTGCTCTCCAAACAGAAAAGATACCGAGAGGCAGCCGGCAACTTTCAGAAAGCCGTCAGGCTCGATTCCACAGTCTACATGCCTGTCTTTTTCAATATGGCTACAGCTGAACTGATGTCAGGCGATTACGAAAAGGCACTCGTTCATTACAAAGTATATCTGGCTCAGGAAAAGATATCAGAAAAGAACAAGGCACTTGCTATCAGGAACATCATAAACTGTGAGTTTGCCATAGAAGCAGTTAAAAATCCTGTTCCTTTCAGCCCTGAAAGCGTTGGTGATGGCATAAACACGATTCATGATGAATACTGGCCTTCTATTACCGCCGACGGACAGACTCTGATGTTTACCCGTCAGATAAAACCAGGAGAAAATGTTCTCAGAAGAGGTATTTCACAGGAGGATTTCTATGTCAGCTTCTTGCAGGAGTCAGTCTGGAAAGAAGCTGTGAATGCAGGCAGTCCCTTGAATACAAGTCAGAATGAGGGGGCACAGAGTCTTTCATCCGACGGTAACTACATGTATTTCACTGCATGCGACCGTTCAGGCGGATTGGGAAGCTGCGACATTTTCTTCTCTTCATTCAACAATGGTCGCTGGTCAATACCTGTCAACCTGGGAAGTCCTGTTAATTCATCCTTCTGGGAAAGTCAGCCCTCGATCAATGCCGACGGACGGATGTTGTTCTTCTCAAGCAACAGACCTGATGGCATAGGGGGTAAGGATCTCTATTTTTCAGTCTGGAAATCGAACGGCAAATGGAGCTTCCCCATTAATATGGGCGATAAGGTAAATACTGCCGGTGACGAGATGTCGCCGTTTATCCATTTTGACGGGAGAACTCTCTATTTTGCTTCTGACGGTCGACCGGGTATGGGTGGCTCGGATATCTATTTCACGAGGATGCTGGAAGATAGTACATGGACCAAGCCGGTAAACCTGGGTTATCCCATCAATACCTACAACGATGAGATGGGGCTTACAATAGAATCAGGAGGAGAAAAAGCTTATTTTTCATCAAGAAGGGACAACAAAGGAGGAAAGGACATTTACTCTTTCAGGTTGCATGAGGCTGTTCAGCCCGATCCTGTTGCTTATATAAAGGGAAAAGTCACCGACAAGGTAACAGGTCAGATGCTTGTTGCCGAATATGAGCTGGTCAACCTGACAACTGGCAAATCAGTCTTCAATAACCAGACTGATGCTAAGGGTAATTTCCTTGTTTGTCTCCCGTCCGGAAATAATTACGGCCTTAATATAAGCAAGGACGGTTATCTCTTTTATTCCGAGAATTTCATGCTGGAGGGAACTCATTCGGTCTTTCAGCCTTTCATCAAAAATATTATGCTCAGCCCGTTCAGGGTAGGAGAAAAGATGCTTCTTTCCAATGTGTTCTTTGAGGTTGATTCGTGGCAGCTTAGAAAGGAATCCGTTGCCGAACTTAACATGCTGTCTGATCTATTGAAGAACAATAAGGAACTCAGGATTGAAATAGGGGGGTATACCGATTCCACTGGATCGGATGAATATAATCTTAACCTTTCCGAAAAGAGAGCTCTTGCAGTGGTCGATTTCCTTATGGGCAGTGGTATCCCTCAGGACAGGCTGACTTATAGGGGATACGGAAACGCTTCACCTGTGGGAGATAATATTACTTCCGAAGGGCGAAAACTCAACAGGCGTACCGAGGTTCAAATAACGGAGTACCAAAAATAGAACAGCTGCTCTGGTAGGGCAGCTGTTCAGCACTCATGCATTGGCATGCAGACATTGAAATTGACTTTTCTTCTTTATCAGGTAGGACTCATAGTACTTGAAAATTTGTTAATTGAATTATCGCTGTTTGCGCCCGGCATTACTGAGATGGAGAAAGAGATTGAAGAACCTGTCTTCCCGTTGTTTTCAATCCGGATCGATCCATCCATCATCCGTATCAACTTTCGTACAAGGTCCATGCTTACAGCCATATGGATGTCGTCAAACTTCGCAAGGGATTCTGACAAATCCCTGCTTTGAAGGAATTCCCTGCATTTCAGAAAACCCTGCCCTGAATCTGTAATACAGAACTTGAGATGGCCTTCAGCAATTTTATAGCCGACTTTAATATACCCTGATTTCGTGTGGTTCAAAGCGATTTGGAATAAATTGCGAATTACCCTTGTCACCCTGTTAGCATCAAAGAGGCAGTCAGTACTCTGGCAGGCCATATTATCAGTTACAAGCAGAAGGTCCTTATATCTCTCGTGTTTTAGTATTTCCCTGAACTCTGAAAAAAGATCTGAGAACATCTCACCCGTGTGAACGACACCTGGTTCCGAAATTGAATTACCCGCATCAATGATTGCGGAATCCAGGAAATTGTCAAAGAGTGAAATTATCTGTTCGCATGAATTATAGATATGATTACTGAATTCCTCCTTTTCGGGTTCACAGTATTCCTTTTTGTTCATCATGAAGGAGAAAGCAACTATTGCGTTCATCTGTGTCCGCATCTCTCGCGACAGCTCCGTCAGTACTGTGGAACAACCAGATACCGGTTCAATCATCTGATCACAGTTTCTGGCCTGATCCCTTTGCACCGGAACCGGGTCTCCCGAATCACCCTTCATATGCCCAAATAGGTCGAACATTTCAATCCTGTTAAGATTAGATCTACAATTATTTCAGATAACTGAGGATTTTCTTTGCATCCTTCCTGTAAATAGTCCTTGAAGCTTCGATTTTTGCCAGCTGGTTAACTGCCTTTACTGTTTCACCTGTCTTTAAATAACACAGGGCAAGATACCACTGTGCATGATCAATATAGAAGTTGTTATTATCTTCAATGACTTTTGAAAATGAGCCGCTTGCTTCAGGATAATTCTGGGTTTCGAAATTTGAAATCCCGTTAAGCAGCTCCGTATGCATATCGCCGGGATTGTCTTCAAGTACCTTGGAGAAGTAGATTGCGGCATTCCTGTAATCGCTTACATTGTAGTATTCCACCGCAAGCCGGAAATTATCTGAATTTGCAGCCATGTTTGCCGAACGGGATATTGTGGCCACTTCGTAGGGTTTGTAATAACGGCTGATTATCTCGTCGCTGTCAGGTTTGCCTCGTGATAGCAACGCGATGCTTCCTATTATAATCAGGCTGGCTATTAGGGCAGCGTACCTTATATTCAGCGGCTTTCTTGATTTTACTTCCGGTATCGGCTTCTTTCTCTGCTTCTCAATCGCATTCAGTTTGTTGCGCAGATTCATAATATCCCGGTCCTTCAGAATCATATCGGTTCTGTTGCGCAGCTCAACCTCCCGGCGAAGCTTCTCATTGCCTTCCAATTCTTTCCTGAACCATTCCTTTTCCGCTTCATCCATTTCCCCGGCATTGTACCGTTCGATAAAGTATGAAAAATCAATTGTTTTCATAGCAATATTAAATTTAGAAATATATTCAATCATCATCCATTCAGACCGGTAGCAAATGCATGCCTGATGCACGGACCAAAGCGCTCCGAATGCAATTCCGCTGCCGGGTTGAAAATTCAGTCAGCCCGGCTGAAATTTAAATAACCAAAAACAACCTATTGCCGTTTCAACATTACCCTGCCTTCACTAAAGCAGGATGCGGCAATTATATTTTGTCAGATCTGAACAGGAGGTAATGATGGTTTGAGAATAGGATCAGAATCACCGCCTTTTACACAAATCATTTCTTCAACTGTCAGAGCATAGACATCAAGATTCACATCGGAGTTTTTTACGTTCAGGGTTTTCATAGTGCTGATTTTTTGTTTCATTGATACTTATTTCGGGTAATTCGCAATTTTTAAGTCAAATTCTATGTATCATGTCGGAACACCCCGTTTTGTGACAATGAAAATTGAAAAATTTTTAATAAATTTTCTTAATTCAAGATAATCAGCAATTTACAAAACAGAAAAAATGAACACTCAAGCCTTTATAATAACATTTTTTGTAAACTTGCGTTTTGGCACTGGGGAAAGACAAATAAATCAGCGACCTTGATGTTTTCAGGCATCTTCATAAAATCATTATTGGTATTTTACATTTCTGCTGTAAGTTTTCAACAGGAATTTGTAGTCACAGATTCCTGTCAGGAACTGGCCGGATTGAATGAAGCCTTTCATGTAACAATAGCTGCGGGTGACACGGCCGGATCTAGGGATCTGCTTTATTCAATCCTGAAGATTCTCAGGGAGGATCGATCTGACAATATTACCGTCTCAAATTCACAGTATTATATTGGTGTTTATTATCTGCTGAACGGCAGGAACAAGGAAGCTGTCAACTGGCTCGGGTCGTCCATATCTCTCCGCGAACAAACAAATACTATCGACAAGGTGTATGCAAAGAGCCTCTTTAATCTGGCTCTCGCACACTCCAGACGAGGAGATTTCAAGAAGATGGAAGAAAGCATACTTCAATCTATTGATGCTGAAAAGACTCTCCATGGAGATAATAGTCCCGAACTTCTGAATGAATATTCTGTATTGACAGGGGCCTGCATAAGCCTTAAGGATTACAGCCGGGCCATAGAATCCGGAAACAAGGCACTCGACCTTATAGGGGAGAAAAAGAATGAGCATATTAACGAAATGGCGATCCTTTATGTGAATATTGGGATAAGTCATGCCTTTCTTTCCGACTATGCAAAAGCTGTAATGTTCCTTGAGAAGGCAGAATCGTTGTACCGTACCAATTCCCTTCCCAGGGATGAAAACTATATTAACCTGCTTAACAGCCTTGCCTCGAATTATTATTTCCTTGGACAGCGTGAAAAGTCAGAGCAGTATTTCAACAAAGGTTTCAGTTATATAAGCTCGGCAAATTCGGATTTGTCGCTTAATTTTTTAAACAGCTTTGCAATAAACATGGGAAATGCCGGAGATGCTCAAAAGGGAGAGGAACTCCTGGCCGGCTCACTTGACAAGACTGGAAAGATCCTTGGTCAAAGCTCAAGGGAATACTGCGAGGTTCTCAGGAACTACGCCGATTATCTCAGAAGTTACAAGCTGGATTTAGGAAAATCAATTTTATTATTTGAAAAGTGCATTGAATTACTTGAGGACAGCGAAGAGGATTTTGCCTTGAATGAATCGGTTCTGCTGGGATATGCACAGGCTCTGTCAGAAAGCGGGGATAATGAAAAAGCTCTTGGGATCATTCAGAACCTTCTTTTTGATGGCACTAAAGTGACAGATGGAGGTTCGGAACTTGAAAATCCCGATCCGGGTCATATTGAACCAACCCAATGGTCATTAAGACTGCTTAAGGCGAAATACCGGATACTTCACGGGATCTATGTAAAGAAGCTTGATCAGAGATACCTGCTGGCTGCAGCAAAAACGTCCGAACTGATTGTTTCTCTGATAGAAAAGGTAAGGATAAGCATCAGTGAGGAAGATAGCAGGCTTGTACTTGGCGACAGGTTCAGGGATTCCTATCTGAATACCATTCGCGATCTTGACCTGTGCTACCGTAAAACCGGCGACGCCAGATATCTTCACAAGGCTTTTGAGTATGCCGAAAAATCGAAGGTTGCCGGCCTTCTGGCTTCAACAAGAGAACTCAGGGCCACAGAGTTTCATATTCCTAAAGAAACTGCAGAACTGGAGCTAAGGCTTAAAATGGAAATTGGATTCTATGAAGCCAGAATAAATGCAGAAGAATCAAAAAAGGAAAGTGATGAATCTCTTACAGCGGAATGGAAGGAACTTCTGCTCTCCGCCACACAACGGCGCGACTCTCTTATAACTGTTTTCGAGCGGATGTATCCCGGTTACTATCTTATCAAATACAATACTGAGGTTATTTCACCGGAAAAGATCCCAGACATTTCAGGAAGGAACACAAACTACCTTAACTATGTAGTGTCCGACAGCCTCCTTCATATTTTTGTTGCCAACAGGAAGCACCTCCGGCTTGTTACAGTAAACATCGATTCATCATTTTTCAGTGATATCAGACAGTTTCGTTCTCTTCTGTCGGAGCCTGACAATAATGCCCGGAAAGGTTTTGACAGATACCTCTCAACAGGCTACAGTCTTTACCGCACAGTTCTTGAGCCAGTGAAAGAATACCTGATTTCCAACAGACTGCTGATATCTCCCGACAATATTCTTTCATACATACCATTTGAAGCACTGCCAGTGAGCACAGAGGCTGGGACCCTGGCCATGTTCAGCGAAATCCCTTATCTTCTTAAAGATTACATCGTGTCTTATACCTATTCTGCAACAATGCTTGCTGAATCCGTAAGCAACGATCACAGCCTTTCAAACTCTCTTGTGGCCTTTGCCCCAAGCTACAACGGCAGTATCAATGTTGACTCACTGATGAAGTCAAGGCAATCAAGGGTATCAACCCTGTACGATCTTAAATTTGCAAGGACTGAGGCCGAATATGTTGCAGAATTGACAGGAGGCAGGCTTTATCTTGACAATAACGCGAGAGAATCGGTTTTTAAAACCGTTGCAGCGGAATATGATATAATTCATCTTGCAATGCATACCTTATTGAACGACAAGGATCCGATGCATTCCAAGATGATTTTTTCGCAGGATAGCGATTTTCCGGAGGACGGCAACCTTAATACATGGGAAGTTTATGGTATTCCGCTTAAAGCAAAAATGGTTATACTCAGCTCCTGCAACACCGGAAGCGGTTCCCTGCATTCAGGTGAGGGAATACTGAGCCTTGCAAGGGGCTTCGTTTACTCAGGATCCAGGTCAGTTGTAATGTCGATGTGGGAAATAGAAGATCGGTCGGGTGCCGAGATAGTAAATAATTACTACAGGAACATAAAGCAAGGCGCGTCTAAAAGCAGGGCATTGCGAAAGGCAAGACTTTCCTATCTCAAAAATTCCGACATGCTGCGCTCTCACCCATATTTCTGGTCGTCGCTGGTTATTTACGGTAACAATACGCCGATTTATTTTTCAGTATGGATTAAGGTTGCTGCAGTGCTGCTTTTGCTTATTATTCCTGCTATACTGATACTGATTTATCGAAAATCAAGATAATCCCTGTATTCCGGGTCGGACTTCACCAGCTCCATCAGCGCTTCTTTGCTCAGGTATTTCTTTCTTCTTGCGTAGGTTTCACTCTTGAGATTCATTTTTGCTGCAATCTCCGGGTATGAAAATCCTTCGGAGAACAGCGAAAGGATAGTTTGTGCATCATCGCTAAGTTTTCTGAAAGCCCGGCTTACTATGCTTTCAAGGAGCAGACAAGGATCGTCGCCTTCCTCATTATCAGGAAAATCACAATCTATCCCGGTATTTCTCATTTTCTTCCTCAGCTGGGCATTCCATATATTCCTTGCAATGCCGTAAAAATAACCTTTGAGGTCGGTTGTGAGCCTGAAACCATTTGACGTAATCTGACGATATAGTGTTATAATGGATTCCTGGAACACATCGGGAACATCGGACTCCGACCCGCTGTTTTTGAGCACATGATGCCTTACTGTCTCAAGGTAATTGTCATAGAGCCAGTTCAGTATCTGATCATCCTGTCGCCGGATTCCATCTACTATCGTACTATCTGAGATTCTTCGGAACAATTGCTGATTTTTTGCCCGGATAAATTGACAAATATACAATTTCCCGCGACCGAAAGTATCAAACTGTCAGCGCGGCAGGTACGCGAATTAACAATTTAAGGCATTTCTGATAAATATTAAATATATTTACTCCTCTAAATTAAACGGTTAGGGACTGGAAAATGTTATTCCCTTTTGTAAAACAATATGATGCAATGGATTGTGGCCCCGCGTGCCTAAAGATGATAGCGGCATATCACGGGAAAAATTTCACAATCGATTATCTGCGGAAGAAATGCTTCATAACCAAAGAGGGCGTATCATTCCTTGGATTATCGGAAGCAGCAGATTCTGTCGGGTTCAGGACTATGGGTGTCAAAATACCCTTTGAAGTGCTTCAGGAAAAAATTGCACTGCCATGTATAGTTCACTGGCGTCAGAAGCACTTCGTGGTTGTTTACAGGATCAAGAAAGGGAAAATATATGTAGCAGACCCTGCAACAGGACTTGTCACCTTTACGCAGGCTGAATTCGAAAAGAACTGGGCCAGCACCATGGTCGAAGGAAAGCCAGCCGGCCTGGCCCTGACTGTTGAACCGACTCCTTCTCTTTACAACCACGATGACCAGCCGGAAAAGAAAGGAGGCTTCAGGTTTCTTCTTAAATACTTCAGACTGTACAGGAAATATTTTGGCCAGCTTCTGCTGGGGCTTATTATAGGGAGCTGCATTCAGCTTATTTTCCCCTTTCTTACCCAGTCAATCATTGACATCGGAATCAACAATAATGATCTTGGATTTATTTACCTGATACTCTTTGCTCAGCTGGCGCTTATTCTTGGCAGAATGTCGGTTGAATTCATACGCGGATGGCTCCTCCTTCATATTGGATCGAGAGTGAATGTTGCAGTGGTTTCGGGCTTTCTGAACAAGCTGATGTCACTTCCGGTTGCCTTTTTTGATACAAGGCTCACAGGGGATATAATACAGCGAATTGATGACAACAACAGGATCGAGGAGTTTCTTACATCAGCCAGCCTTAGTATATTGTTTTCTTTTGTGAATCTTGTTGTGTTCGGCATCGTGCTTGCTGCCTTCAGTCTGAAAATATTCCTGATTTTCCTTGTGGGAACATGCCTGTATATTTTGTGGGTTTCCCTTTTTCTCAAACCGAGGGCGAAGCTGGATGATATCCGGTTCAGGGAAATGTCGGTTTCAAGTTCGAAGCTGATAAACATCATCAACGGGATGCAGGAGATAAAGCTGACTCAAAGCGAGACAAGCAAGCGCTGGGACTGGGAAGGCCATCAGGCATCCCTGTTCGCCCTTAAGGTTAAAGGTCTCGGGCTTATTCAGTATCAGTCGGCCGGTGCCACCCTTGTCAATGAAGTGATGAATATTTTCATAACGATTTTTGCAGCAACGGCTGTTCTCAAGGGACAAATGACTCTGGGTATGATGCTTGCCGTTCAGTTTATA
>JAFGXK010000109.1 GCA_016936695.1 Bacteroidales bacterium
AGTTCCCATGAAAGAAAATATTTATTTAATATTTAAAGAAGCGATTAACAATATTGCCAAGCACGCTGATGCTTCTAAAGTGGAGGTCAAAATTCAAAATGACAACGGAACTTTTGATATGTATATCAGTGATAACGGCAGCGGTATGAGTGAGCATGCCAAACGAACGGGACATGGGCTCAGAAATATGAAAATGAGGGCCGCCCGTATTGACGCTGATATTGAGTTCGAAAACTCTGCCGGTTTTACAGTACACCTGCAGGGAGATAAAAAAAGTTAAACGCCAAAAATCGCTACTAACCAAAACATAATATTATGTCATCAGTCGTCGGAATTGTTGAAGACAACAAAAAGATCAGGGATCTAATACAGCGTTATCTGGATATGCAGGATGAGCTGTCTTGCCCGGTAGCAGTGGATACAGTGGAAGAGATGATGGACTACCTGGAAGAACACCGGAAGCCGGGGGTGATTTTGATGGACATCCAGCTGCCCGGCATGTCTGGAATTGAGGGTATCGGATTAATAAAACAAAAATATCCGGAGATCGAGATCATTATGCTTACTGTTTATCACGATTCCCACAAAATATTCAATTCACTTTGTGCGGGTGCTTCGGGATATCTGCTCAAGCATACCTCCCTCCCTGAAATAAAGGAATCAATACTCAAGTTGCTCGACGGCGGAGCGCCAATGTCGCCACAGATAGCACGGAAGGTGATCAATCACTTCCAGGATCAGCAACCGAAAAAGAATGCAGAGTCCGACCTGACTCCCCGGGAACATGATATTGTTAACGGTCTTGTGGATGGACTCAGTTACAAGATGATTGCCGACCGGTATGACATCTCAATCGATACTGTTCGGGCACATATACGCAATATTTATAAGAAATTACATGTTAATTCTAAAGCAGAGGTAATTGCAAAGTCGCTAAGAGGAGAAATTTAGAAGTATTGTCGGGACATCTGCTAAATACCTGTTTAGTGGCAATAGGCAAGGGGCAAGTAACATGAAGATGTTATTGAACAGTACCTCTGTTTTAAAGCATATTTAGATAGAAACTGAAAGGAAGCCGTAAAATCTTCCAGATCAACTACTAAAGTTGGTCACAAGGTAAAGGAGACAGCCATGAAGTTCCGAATACCAGTTATATTACTTACCGCATCGTTGTTCTTTTTAACGGGATGCTACACCCAGTTACAATATACCCAGGGCGTGAAAAGAATTACCGATGAACCACACTCAGAGACATACGCCCGGAGTGTCGAAGAGGAAGCTGAGCAACAAACCGAACGTCAAGCCAGCCCTGAGTCTGGTACGTATGCTGAAGGGGTTTATGATGAACAGAACTATACAGAGACTGACTATGAGGCCGGCTATTATGAAGGGTATGATGACGGAATAGAGGATGCCTATTATTACAGAGATTATGAGACTGCTGAATGGTATGCACGCCATGGTTTCGAAAGGTATGATTACTACGATTACTATTATGATTATCCCCATCATTATGGATTCCCCCACTGGAGATATTACAGCAGTTTCTATAATCCTTTTTATGTTTATGATACCTTCGCATCCATAAGCTTTGGTATTCACTTTGGACATTCATTCGGCCACTATTACGGATATGGATATCCCTACTATTGGTATCGGCATCGTACACTTTATCCGTGGGGTCCTTATTACGGCTACGGCTATTCTTCTATATATGTGAACAATTTTTACTATAACGGCGGTTATGCCGGGTACGTTGGAGTAAGTAAAAATAGAAAGGATCGTACCTACAGGCGTCGTTCCATTGGAACTGACAGGGTTCGCTCAAGGTCTACAGGCAGTAATGTCCGAACCAGGAGTACCGCTGATGTCAGGCAAAAAGCACGCACCCGGTCACGAACCATCAGGACACGTGACAATAGTTCAGATACCCGCAGCAGAGGGACCTTTCGTACTCGTTCTTCTGATACCAACAGCAGGAGCAGGGTGCGATCCAGAAGCAGAAGCCGCTCTTCTGACGATAATGGCAGGGTACGATCCAGAAGTCGAATTACGCAAAACAAAGATCGGGGAACTGTAAACAGGCGTTCAAGATCGAGAGATAATGACCGAAGCCTGAACAGAAACAGTTCAAACGATCGGCGTGTACGTAGATCATCAGATGATGCGATTCTTAGAAATTATGACCGTCCGAGCAGGCAGCGCATCCGAAACAGGATCGAAAACCAACGAGCTCCACAAGTCAAAACCCGGAAACGAGGAGAAAGAACAAGTTTTATAAAACGAGTTCAAAAAGCTATTCAAAATAACAGTTCATACGGAAATCGTTTTAATTCAAGCAGATCAAATTCAGGAAGAAGCAGTTCATTCGGAAATATCAGGTCTCGTTCTTCATCATCCTCGTCAAACAGAGGTACTGTTTCTTCCTCCGGAGGGCGCAGCTCCTCGAAGGGCAGAAGCCGGTCTTCTTCTGGCGGATCGTCCAGGAGCAGAAGCAGGAATAACTAATTCCGGCAAACCTCCTACAGAGGTCCAGCCAAATTTAAATTCCAGGAATTTTAAACAGGTACCCGAAGTATGTTCAAATTCAAAGAAAATATCTTAGCAATACTGTTTTTCAGCCTTCTGCTACCAGTTTCTATGATGGCACAAGACTCAGACGATGTACTCAGGTACAGCCTCGAGTACCCTTCGTACGATGCCAGAAGTCTGGTGGTGCCGGGAGTTAGCCAGGCCACAGGCTTTGGCGGATTCCAGGACAACCCGGCCTCGATGGCTTTGAGTGAAAAAAGTTATTTCTCTTTCGATTTGAGCAGCCGTTTCATAAATGAGACAGGCACTTACCTTGGGAACAGTACCGAACACACGGATAACCAGACCAGTGTTGGTGATCTGGGCATTGTTTACAAAGTACCAGCCATCCGGGGCAGTTTAGTTGTAGGAGGAGGGTATAGTCAAACAACTGACTTCAATAGGGCGCTATCAGCCAGCGGGCGCAACAATCAATCCACAATCACTGATTTTTATAATAGCTCTTTTGCAGATGACAGTCTGTTTTTTGCAGCGTTTGACGTGTATGCCATTGACTTTGCAACCACCGATAGCTCA
>JAFGXK010000110.1 GCA_016936695.1 Bacteroidales bacterium
AAAATGTAACTTCCGGCTGAAAGTCGGGGGGAATTTTACGAGACAGATTATAATTAATTACAGCCTCCAGAATGATTTTCCCAGCAAAATGAAAACAGTTACAATCTCAAGTCTTCCTATGATCATGATTAAGCTGAGTGCCATCTTACTGACAGAGGGCAACTCTGAATAATTGCTCATTGGTCCGACCGTTCCCAGGCCGGGTCCGACACCCGCCATACAGGTAGCAACGGAGCTTGCTGAGGTAAGCGGATCTGCTCCGTAGAATGCAATGAAAAGAGTCCCAACCATGAAAATGAAAATGTATAGTAAAATAAATGAGATAATTGAAGTATTGGTCTTTTCATCGATAAGCCTTCCGTTCAACTTGAGTGCGGGGAATGTTCTCGGATGAACCAAACGGACGAAAACAATCTTAATGTTTTTAAGTACTATCAGGTGTCTGGCCATTTTTATACCTCCGCTGGTTGAACCCGTACTGCCCCCGGAGAACAACAGTAAAAAAATCAGTATCATTCCTGCCTGGGGCCAAAGGATATAGTCATCATTGGCAAAGCCTGTGCAGGTGATTATTGAAATAATCTGGAAATAACCTTCCCTGAAAGCTTCTTCAGGATTCCTTGTCGTATTTACAAGGAGTATTGAAAAAGCCATTGCTCCTGCAAAGATGACTATTGCCAGGTAGAACCAGAATTCCTCGTTATGCTTCACTTTCCTGAAGTTGCTTTTTACCAGGTAGTAATAGATGACCTGACTTGTTCCTGCAAGAAACATAAACAGCATTACTATATACTGGCTGTAAGTCGAGAAGTACCCGAGGCTGCTGTTTTTTGTTGAAAATCCGCCGGTCGCAATGGTCGCAAACGAATGGCATACACTGTCGAACAGATTCATGTCGCCTATTGAAAGGAGAATAATTTCAAGTATTGTCAAACCGGTGTATATCATCATAATCCTGAGCGTGATTCCTTTTGTTTTCGGATGTATTTTCTCTTTCAGCGACGATTCCAGGCTGAACATCTGGTAACCGTTAACTCTTAACGACGGAAGGATAAGTATCACCAGCAGGATTATTCCAAAGCCTCCGATCCAGTGAGTAAGGCTTCGCCAGAAAAGAATGGAATAGGGTAGACTCTCAACGTCTGTCAGTATTGAAGCCCCGGTTGTCGTGAATCCCGATGCAGATTCGAAAATTGCATCGACAAGAGATGGAATCGATTGGCTTATAATATAGGGAAGAGATCCAAATAACGCGAAAATTACCCAGGCAAGGGTAACAGTCAGGAATGAATCTCTTGATGTCATGCCTGAAGGATCGGCCTTCTTTGTGAATACCCTGAGCAAAATGGAAACGATGCCTGTTATGATTGCAGAACCATAAAAGGGGATAAGCGGTTCGTCATAAATAGTGGCAACCGGAATGCAAACCAGGAAAGATATGGCTCCGACAAGAAGAATTGTGCTTAAAACCCTGATAATGAGAACAGGGTGAATTAATTTCATCTGAAATTCCCTTCTTTTTACAGCCCCGCAAGTTACCTCCCTGTTTATAAGCGGATCGTAAAAAACACCCCGCCGGGCATAAAGATTTTATAAAGAAATAAGGGATTTTTATGTTATGCACCGAACCTGTATCCGATACCTGACTCCGTGATCAGCAATGTTGGAATTGACGGATTATCTTCGATTTTTTTTCTTAACTGTGCGATGAAAACCCTTAAGTACTGGGTTTGTTCCAGATAGCCGAATCCCCAGATCTCCTTAAGTATATGCTGATGTGTCAGGACCCGGCCCTTATTCCTGGCAAGCAGAGCCAGTAATGAAAACTCAGTCGTGGTTAGTTTAATAATTGCCCCGTTCTTTCTTACTACATGGCTGACTGTGTCGATGGTTAACGATCCGGACTCGAGAAGAGGGTTGTCTCCCTTTTCCTTGCTCAGCCTGAGAGCCGCACGCATTCTTGCAACCAGTTCACCGCTTCTGAATGGCTTGGTCAGATAATCATTTGCTCCCGAATCAAGGGCCTTTATAATGTCCTCCTCGGCATCCCTTACCGTCAGAATGATAATCGGTTTTGAATACCACTCCCTGAATTTAGCCAGCAGTTCAAGTCCATCAATATCAGGTAGTCCAAGATCAAGCAATATCATTGAAATATTGTGTGTGGCCGCGGAAACCAGTCCCTCCCTGCCGCTTGCAGCAAAAAACGTATTAAACCCGTTTGCTGCGAGTGTTATCTCCAGAAGCCTGCGTATCTGCACCTCATCATCAATTATCAGTATGTTTTCAGCCTGATTCATGGTTGGTCATTGTTTATTTCTTCACTGAATGTTTCAGCCGGGATGCTGATTCTGAACATTGCTCCTCCGTCACTTCTGTTTTCAACGGTTATCATCCCTTTATGAGCTTCAACAAATCCTTTTGCTATCGACAAGCCGAGCCCCGTTCCTCCGGGCTTCGATCCTCCGACTCTGTAAAACTTATTGAAGATTAAAGATATTTCATTTTCCGGGAATCCCGGACCTCTGTCTGTAATTTGAAGATTTAAAAGCCCGTCGGTGTAAAAAGCGCTGATCCCGATTTCAGTTGATGGAGGAGCATACTGCGATGCATTGTGGACGAGGTTATACAGTACCTGTTCCATCAGTCCGAAATCGATTTTTACCGGAGGCATATCTTCGGATATGTTAACCTGTACTTTGAACCTGCTGAGTTCTTCTTTCAGATTCTCACATACCTCGTTAACAAGATCATGAACATCATGCCAGTCAGGGCGGGGCTTGATCCGGCCGCCCTCCAGCCGCGACATGTTCAGCAGGTTTTCAATCAGACGGTTAAGCCTTTCAGATGCTTTCAATATTTCAGTCAGTAATTCAACCCTTATCGCTTCAGAATGCCCGGATGAAAGCAGGGAATCGGAAGCGCCCATTATTGTGGCCACCGGGATCCTTAATTCATGAGAGATTGAATTGAAAAGAGTTTTGTACAGCTTGTCCGATTCTTCAAGGAACTGGGCTTTGTTGGCTGCCGCCGATAAATTTTTGTTAAGCTGGTAAAGAGCATTGGTGCGTTCCTCACGATCGCGGGCAAGCCTTTCCTGCTTCCTGACACGCGTTGTCAAAACACCGTTTATAAGGGCTATGATAAAAAACATTCCAAGCATAAGAATATCCTCTGTCCTTTCTATATGAATCGTATACCTCGGGGGAATGAAAAAAACATCCCAGATAAACGCGCTTAGTGATGCTGCAAGCAAAACCGGACCTATCCCCAGAAATGTGGCAAGTATGGAGACCATGAAAAGAAGGATCAACGATACCGACTGATATCCAAGATATCTTGCAAGAACATAGCAAATTGCCGATGTGGCGGCAATAGCTGCTACGGCCAGGGCGTACTGGCTGATCCCTGATTTGAAGATGTTCCTTATCATTTCAATGGAAAAATTGTTTCAATATCGGTACTATTCATATGTCTTAACGAATGTAGATCGTAATGCCGGAATGGCAATATTATTTACAGGAATTTTCAAACCTTTTGACATGTCAGCTTGCTCAGATGATATATATCACTCCTCTTAACAGAAATATTAAAGTGTTGTTGTTTGTCTATAGAGAGTAAAATAATTCAAAAAGCCATGAGAAAAAACTATTTATTGTTTATCATTGTTGCTTCAGTTATGGTAATGATATCCCTTTCTGCCTTATCCCAGGTTCCCAAGAGTAACCCGGCCCTTGATGAAAAGGTTCAGAAATTCCTCGACTCCCGGTCCCGGCAATGGCGCGATATGAACGTGCCTGAGATTGACGGCAAGCTGCTCCACGATATCATTGTAAAAAACAACTATAAAAGCGCACTTGAAATCGGAACTTCAACCGGACATTCAGGTATATGGATTGCCTGGGCTCTAAGCAAAACCGGAGGCAAACTGATAACCATCGATATCGACGAAGGCCGTCATAAAGAAGCACTGCAAAACTTTAAGGAAGCCGGACTTTCAGATTACATCGATGCCCGCCTGGCCGATGCCCACGTTCTGGTAAAACAGCTAAAAGGACCGTTCGATTTCGTCTTCAGCGATGCCGACAAGGACTGGTACAAGAACTATTTTATCGATGTGGATCCGAAGCTTAAGGTCGGAGGCTGCTTCACCGCACACAATGTTTACGACAGGTCATACGGCTACGGGAGCCGGGGCGGTCAGGGAGCCTTCCTCGATCACGTGAAGAGCCTTCCAAACTACGAAACAACAGTCAACAGCCAGGGTGGCGGTGTTTCGATTAGCTACAAGAAAGCAGATAAGTAAGAAAAAAACATATCGTTTCAGGTAAAAAACTTGTCGAATATCATATGAAAATTTATCGTTATTCGATAAATATTCTGTTATTTTTCCATTGTTCTGACAGTTTATAATTATTGTTCTGACAGTTACCGGAGTTTTCCTACATTTGATATGGATAATAATTCAATGATAAAATGAACCGAACCCTCAGCTTTATCCTTCTCACCGCCTGCATCGGTTTACTTGCAGGTGAAGCTTCAGCCCAGAACAACGTGATCCGCCCGAAGGAGGTTTGGCCCGACACCGACGGCAACCATATCCAGGCCCATGGCGGGGGTATAATCCGGATAGGGAAGAAATACTACTGGTACGGCGAACAGAGACGCCAGGGACTCGATCCGGAATACAGGTATGTAAGCTGCTACTCCTCTAAAGACCTTGTAAACTGGAAGTTCATGGGGGATGCCCTGAAGATGAAGGACCCCGACAGCATAGGCAGGACCTGGGTCCTCGAACGGCCCAAAGTATTTTACAATGCAAAGACCAGGAAATATGTGATGTACATGCATCTCGACGGACCGAGAGGCGGTGGATCAGGCTATCTCTACGCCCGGGTGGGAGTTGCAGTAAGCGACAAGCCCACAGGTCCGTTCGAATATATAAGGTCGTTCAGGCCCCTGGGGCATGAAAGCCGCGACATCGGACAGTTCATCGACGATGACGGCACAGCCTACCTGATCTTCGAGGACAGACCAAATGGATTTCATATAGCAAGACTTTCAGAGGATTACCTCGACGTTGAAAAAGACATGTGCCTGCTGAAGGCTCCCATCGAGGGAGGCGCCATTGTACATTACAAGGGACTATATTATGTCCTTGGATCGGCGCTTACCGGATGGTCGCCCAACCCCAACAAGTATGCAACAGCCAAAAGCCTCGAGGGACCATGGAGCGAGTTCCGCGACGTCGCCCCGCCTGAAACCAGGACCTACGGTTCACAGTCGACAATGCTGCTGAAGGTAGCCGGCAGGAAAGACACAACCGTCATTTTCATGGGTGACGTGTGGAAACCAAAAACACAATGGGACTCGAGATATCTGTGGATGCCCGTTGAAATAGGTGATGGCAGACTCTGGCTTCCGGAACCAAAACCGTGGACAATAAATGTGAAGACCGGCGAACACAAAGTGGTGGGAAAGAACCCCCTTTAGGGGGCAGGGGATAAAACGGCAGGGGGTAAAACAAACAGGTAAGGCGTGAAGGCAAAAAAGAAGAAGGTTCTCGCAGATTTCCGCAGAGGCTTACCGCAGATAAACGCAGAGTTAAGAAATGGATGACGTGTCTTTATTCCAGCCATATCATTTCCGACGGACTGTTTCTGTTAAGTATCGTGATTTTCTGATTACCGTTCAGGGAGATGCCTCTCTCTGAAAGAGTCCGGTGCAGGGTTTGAAGCACCTTGTCGGGGGTGTTGTTGTTGATGCTCAGGTGAGCAAGGCAAATAACACGGAGGTTGTCATTGATGATATCAGCCAGAAACGATGATGCCTGATGATTACTAAGGTGACCGTGATCGGACTTTATCCTTGATTTGAGAAAATATGGATACGGACCCCCGGCAAGCATTTCTTCATCATAGTTTGATTCAATTACCAGCAGGTTTGCAGATCTGATATATGGTGCCGACGTTTCACAGATGTGTCCCAGGTCGGTGGCTATTGTTATGTTCCTGCCTTCGTGCGATATACGATAACCAACAGTCTCGGGGGCATCGTGGCATACAGGAAAAGCCTCAATCTCAAAACCCGCAATGCTGAATCCGGTTCCCGCGGTTATCTCCCGGATGCAGTCGGATGTAATCCTTGAGCGGGGCGTAAGTACACTTTTCCAGATCGCAGCTGTGGTGAAAGCCGGAATCCCGTTTCTCCTTGTCAGAACCTCCAGCCCCTTTATATGATCCGAGTGATTATGGGTTACCAGAATCCCCATGATGGTTTCCATAGGGATTCCCAGACCCCTGAGAAACTTCCTTATTGATGTGGCTGATATGCCGGCGTCAATAAGTATCCCCTGCGATCCGTTGCCCAGATAATAGCAATTACCGCTCGATCCGCTGCTCAGACTGCAAAAATTAAGGTTCATCATGAATTAATTCGCCGTTGCCAAAGGTAAAAAATATATTATCCCCTGTAAGTGTGTTTCAACAGCCGGCCGCTCAATAAAAAAGCAACAATTGCATTTTTATTTCGTTTTTTCATTAATCCTTCATCTTCAGGGGAATATATTTGATCCATTAATTGATGTTAAACTATTTAAATATTAACAAAATGAAAAAAAGGATTTTTTTAATCGCACTGGCACTGGTGGTAAGCGCAGGTGTCTTTGCACAGGAAACAGTACCGGTCCAGAAAAAGACCAGGAAACAGACAAGAACTGAGGTCAGGGAACAGGTTCAGGATCAGAGCGGCGATCCCATCATGGAGAGAGCGAGAGTCAGGGAACAGGTTCAGGCCGAGGACCAGAGCGGTGATCCCATAATGAAGCAGACCAGGAAGCAGGATCATAAAGCTGCTGCAAGCGGTGCCCGCCAGGGCCAGATGGGAAGGCAGCAGTCAGGTTTAAACAGCCAGGCCGGAAGTAAGGCAAGGATCAATTCCAATGCCGGAGCTAAAAGACCTGCAACAGTGCCGGGCAAAGGCGCCGGACGCAGGTAAGATTCTAAATGACCAGAAAAGGGGCCGGAGAATGTTTCTCCGGCCTTTTTCATTCCAGGAACCTACAGGCAGGAATGAAGACTTTCTCAAAACCGGCATCAACTTCCGCAGACTTCCCGTTATCAAAAATCGGGAAGGGCTTCTCATGGGTATAATCGAACGGGAAATCCAATACCTTAACATGGAAACGGTTCCCAAGGGTTTCAATTACTCCGGCCGGAGGGACCACCCTGTCGCCGGAAAGGGCTATCACATACATCCTGTCGCGGATCGCTGCCAGCGACTTTTCCCTTTGAAGTCTGAAACGTACCAGGTCGAGCATTGAGCGGAAGGCCATGCCGAGAGGCCCCGAAACAAGCCGCCCGAGAAGGGACCCTTTGCTCCCGATCTCTTCCTCAAAAGCATCCCTGTAATAGCGGCAGGTATTTTCGAAAGCCAGTTTGTCCATTATATGCTTCGATTCAGGATTCATTCTTCCGAAAACCGATCCCCCGCAAAACATGAAAAGCTTAGTGTCGGAAAAGAGCCCCCAGGGATCAGACATAAGCATTATCTCCGCCAGAAAAGCCCCGATGGAATAGGAAAAGATGTTTATTTTGCTGCTGGCCGGTACCACCGGATGACTGCCAGCCCTTATCTGCTTGACCAGACTGACGATATCACTGACAGTCTGGTAACCCGACCTTACAAGTCTTCGGGGATCATCGGCAAGCCGTCTGCTTAAAGCATGATTGGCAAAGGAGGAATTCCTTATTTCTCCCATGACCGGAATCCTTTCCCTGATCAGCCTTAGCATGGCCCGCGGATCCTTCCACGAAACCGGAGCCCTGCTTATGTGAAATGAGATGGGAAAAAGAATGACATAACTGCCGGTTTCCGCAGCAAGGTGATAAGCCCAGGCAAGATACTTGTCCCAGAATCTTTCATTCAGGCCGTGAAGCAGCAGAATGACCTTGTTTCCTCCTGAGGCCGGAACAAAAACCGGATAGGAAAACTCGGTGTTCTCCTTTATCGACCAGTCCTCCCCGCTGAACTGATCAACCGGCATCCCGTCTGATACAAAGGCGGTGTTGACTATTCTCATTCCCGATCCGTTGATTGGGATCTCCCCGGCGGCCGGATCGAACAACGAACCAAGACTTGTCTGAAGTGAAGTGAATCCCATGAGAACGCTTTTTAATTGTTTTACTGCTCAAAGGAATCTATAGCAACTGAAGCCGTCAAAAATATGTGCCGGTTGACCCCCGGTTGTGACGAAAATCAAAAGAGAGGGATGAAATTTTGTCATAAGTGACGAAATCCGTTAGGTAATCCGGAGCTTGGGCATGGAAATTCGTTGAGAAAAATAAAAAGGCTATTTTTGTTGAAGAAAGAAAAATCCCATGCCGGATTTCCAGAAACCAATCGCTCCTTATCTGCTTGAGAAAAGGAATATAATTAACCTTATTCTCTTCACGGCTCTCTTTGCTCTTGTGTTTATAAACATATATTCACCATTCGGCGCCGATAAATGGTTCAGTCTTACGAAATTTCAGTTTTTCACCTATTCCAGCCTGGTTATCCTTACCGGAGTGCTGGTGGTTGTTGTCAGCCGCGTAATTATGTACCAGGTTTGCAAAAGGAAAATTATCAACCTTGGTCAGTTTCTTCTGTGGATTGTGGCGGAGGTGCTTTCAATGGCACTCTTTTATTCGCTTTTTGAGAAGTTCGTGTTGAATGACATCAGGGATTTCGTTCATCTTGTGAAAATGTCGGCCCGGAACACTGCCCTGGTCCTCCTCCTTCCGTATTCGGTTGCCTGGCTCTATCTTTCGTGGCACGACAAGAAGGAACAGATAAGGATCCTTGCCGAAGGACAGTCACCCGATCCCACTCCAGGCATGATTCCCTTTTATGACGATAAATCGGTTCTCAAACTTTCGTTAAAGAAAGAAAGCCTCCTTTATCTGGAAGCAACAGAGAACTATATTACCATATGCTACCTCAACAAGGGGAAAGTGTCAAAATATCTTCTGCGGGCTACAATGAAAAGGATGGAGGAAAGCTTCGCCGGAACCGGTATCATCCGGTGTCACCGGTCGTATATGGTCAATTTCGAAAAGGTAAAGGTGATCCGCAGGGATAAGGAAAACCTGAAGCTGGAACTCGATCACCCGGAGGTGATGGACATTCCCCTTTCAAAGACCTACCTACAGAATGTCATGCAGACATTTGCCAAATACAGCGAATAACGGGTTATATCAATCAAGGATTATCTTAGATTAAGGGCGACAGCACGCTCATTATCTGGGATTTGCTGTGAACGCCGGCCTTACGGTATTTCATTTCCCCCGATTTGAAGATCATTAGCGTCGGAACTCCCTGAACGTTATATTTGAATGCGATTTCCTGGTTCCTGTCAACATCTATCTTGATGATCTTCACCTTTTCCCCCAGCTCAGCGGCAATCTCTTTCATAATGGGAGACTGTATCTTGCACGGGCCGCACCACTCTGCATGGAAATCAACTACAACAGGACGAGAATCTCTTATCAATTCATTGAAGCTGGCCTTCATCTTCGGTTATATGACTTTCGACGAAATTTTCTTAGGATCTAAAACGGTAACCAGCAGCATTTCCTGGTCCTTAATGGTTTTGTTGATAATGCTTCAGCTTTTGCCTTCACGTTCCTGCGGTTTTTGAAAACCATCCACCCCGACAAGATTATCAATATGCTTGTTATCATTCAGTTTTTATATTTGTTATTACATAATAACAGACAACAAGCTCTTTTGTTTTATTCCATCGCGTCTTGATTATCGAATTGTCAGGCCGTTTTCCTGTACCTGTTAATGGCAAGAGTCGTGAAAATCACCGCGATTGCAGTAAGGGAGAATAAATCTCCCCTGATATCACTCAGCGTTGATCCCTTGAGCATTATCATCCTGTTTATTCTCATCAGGTAGGCCACAGGATTTGCCATATCGATCTTCTGTGCCCACACAGGCATGCTTTCGAGGGGGGTGAAGTTCCCGCTCATCAGGATGAATATTATCATGAAGAAAAATGCCACAAACATGAACTGTTGCTGGGTACCCGACATGGTGGATACGAAAAGCGCAAGCCCCAGGGCTGCAACCAGGAAGATGGCTGAGCCCAGAAACAATAACAGAATGCTGCCCTCAAACGGGATATCAAAGAAAAGTTTTCCAACGGCAAGCCCGATCGCCAGATCGATAAGCCCGATCACAAGGAAGGGAACCATCTTTGCAGTAATAAACTGATATTTTCTTACAGGTGTTACATTTATCTGCTCGATAGTGCCTACCTCCTTTTCCTTTACCATATTCAGGCCGGCAAGCACAAAACCTATTGCTGCAACCAGAATCCCGAGTATTCCGGGGAGCATGTAGTGTTTGTAATTGAGCATCTCGTTATACCAGTAGCGGTGGGTGATACCAATAGTAGCCATGGCTCTGGCCGCTGCAGGGTTGCCCGCTATGGTAATGTCAAGGTTATAATCGCGGATGACTCCCGACAGATAAGCCCACGACAACTGAGCCGTCATCGAATTGATGGCGTTGACCGAAGCCATCACTTTCGCCGGTCTTCCGGTTCCGAGGTCTTTTCCGAAACCGGACGGGATATGAAGGACAATGTCGGCCTTATCGCTGTAAAGAAGTTCGTTGGCCTCTTTTTCGGATGAGGTTGACTGAAGTATCCTGAAAAATGGTGAGCCGTCGAGCTTGCTGATCAGTCCGCGCGATTCCGACGTCATGTCGTTGTCGATGATGCACAACCCCACAGATTTTATCTCAAAGGTAATTGCAGGCACCAGGATGAGCATCTGAATTATAGGGATCGCGAAGATGGCCTTTCCGATGAACTTGTCACGGAAGATCTGAAGGAACTCTTTCTTTATCAGGAAAAGTATTGTACGCATTATTCGGTTTATCGTTTATCGTTCATGGTTATTTCCGGCATAGTGGCTTTTTCCCCTGCTTACTGTAACCTTATCTTGAAATTTTTGATTGCCAGCACTATTAAGATAACTGTCATGAAGGACAGGATCAGGGTTTCCTTCCATACATGTGCAAATCCCGCCCCCTTGATCATTATATTCTTGATTATCACTATAAAATACCTCGGAGGCAGAATCGCGCTTATCCAGTTATAAACCTTCGGCATATTTTCGATAGGGAATATGAATCCCGAAAGCAGCACGGTCGGCAGCATCATCCCAACCAGCGAAATGAAGATAGCCTGCTGCATTGTTTTAGAGACGGCAGAAATAAGGATGCCTATTGAAAGCGAAAGCAGGATATAAAGCATGCTCTCGGCAAGCAGCAGAATCGGGCTTCCGTTGACGGGCATGCCGAAAACCAGTCTCGAAAGGACAAGTATTGTTACTACATTCACAAACGACAGGAAGAAATATGGAGTCACTTTCCCGAGTATTATCTGGACAGGTTTAAGTGGCGACACCAGCAGCACCTCCATTGTCCCGAATTCCTTCTCCCTTGTCAGCGTGATGGACGTCATCAGGGCGCATATAAGTATCATTATCATGGTGATCACCCCCGGAACAAACATGAACTGACTCTTGAGAGATGGGTTATAGAACATCCTGACTTCCGGCACTATTACGGGCACAGACACCTGGCTTTCCATCGTGAGCTGCTGGTTGAACCCGGATATTATCGCAGTAGCATAATTGGCTACAAGCGTGGCCATATTGGGTTCCGATCCGTCGGCAATGATACTTACCCTGGCGGTTCTTCCGGCTTCCAGATCTCTTCCGAAATCTTCCCCGAAAATTATCACCGCCTTTGCCTTTCCGCTTCTGAGAATCCTGTCGATATCCTGAAAGCCTGACAGATCGGCGGTCTTTCTGAAAAATCCCGAAGAACATATCTTATCGGTGAGTTCAACGCTGACATCATCTTTTGAGAGATCAAGGAAGGCCAGGCTCGCATTTTTAAGGTCGGTGCTCACCACATATCCGAAAAGGATGATCATCACTCCAGGAAGTCCGAACAATATACTGAGCGTTCTGATATCCCTGAAGATATGGATGAACTCTTTTCTGACAAATCCTAAAAATCTCCTCATAATTCTCTGTTGTTGTCAGCAGTTTCAGACTTTTTTCCGTACTTCATGCCCGGCCTGGCTATCTTCACAAACACTTCCTCAACCGATTCTGCATCATATTGCTTCTTAAGCTCAGCCGGAGTGTCTATTGCAACAATCCTTCCTTCATTCATGATTGATACCCGGTCACAGTATTCGGCTTCGTCCATGTAGTGGGTGGTTACAAAAACGGTGATTCCCCGTGAAGCGGTTTCATATATCATTTCCCAGAACTGCCTGCGTGTAATTGGATCGACTCCTCCTGTGGGTTCATCCAGGAAGACGATCCGTGGTTCATGAAAAACGGCTACTGAAAAGGCAAGCTTCTGCTTTAATCCAAGTGGCAGGGAGGAGATAAGCCTGTCACCGTACTCCTTGAAATTCAGCCTTTCGAGAAGCTTATTGGTCCTTTCCCTTATAAGAGTTTTATCCAGTCCATAGATACCGCCGTAAAGCATAATATTTTCCCTGATGGTCAGATCATCGTACAACGAAAACTTCTGACACATGTACCCGATGTTCTTTTTTATCTCCTCCGGCTGGCTGCGTGCATCGAATCCTGCCACCAATACTTCGCCCGATGTTGGTTCCGACAGGCCCGTAAGTATCCTGATGGTAGTGGTCTTCCCTGCTCCGTTGGCCCCGAGAAAACCGAATATCTCGCCTTCGTACACCTCGAAGCTGAGGTTGTCGTTTGCAACGAAACTTCCGAATTTCTTTACAAGATTCCTTACCTTTATTACCGGATTGAGAGTCATAGTTTACTTGTTTCTTCTTTTCCCATCAGTTCCAGGAACCTGTCTTCAATACCTGCTTCAGTCTCATTTATTACGGCATCATTTATCCCGTGCCCCGACAGGAACTCAAATAATGCCTTACCAGGTTTTTCTTCAGAGAAAGTGACGTGTATCGAATCGCCGAAAGGATAAACGCTCAGTGTTCCGGGGTACTCCCTGAGGGCGATCAGCAGCCTGTATCTGTTGCCGGTCTTTGCACTGAACAGTTTACGGGAGAATCCGTCCCTTATGTTCTGAGGCTTGTCGATCGTCATTATCTGCCCGGTCTGGATAAGCGCAACCCTGTCGCATCTCATGGCTTCATCCATATAGGGGGTCGATACTACTATGGTGATATTATACTGCCGCAGCTTCCTCAGCATCTCCCAGAATTCGGTACGCGACACTGCATCGACACCTGTGGTGGGTTCATCGAGGATAAGCAGGCGCGGCCTGTGGATCAGGGCACATGACAGGGCAAGCTTCTGCTTCATACCACCGGAAAGCTTTCCGGCAAGCCTTTTTTTGAATGGCTCGATATGGGAATAGATATCGCGGATAAGCTCGTAGTTCTCTTCCACTTTGGTGCCAAATACCGATGCATAAAAGTTCAGATTCTCCTCCACTGTGAGATCGAGGTACAGGCTGAACCGTCCCGGCATGTATCCTATGTTTTCGCGCAACTTTCTGAATCCCTTTGTGCTGTCGAGGCCGAGGATTGTCATTGAACCCCGGTCGGGAAGGAGCAGAGTGGTTATTATACGGAAAAGTGTTGTCTTGCCTGCCCCGTCGGGTCCGATGAAACCGAATATCTCACCTTCGTTCACATCAAAGGAGATATCCTTCAGAGCCTGCGTGTCCCCGAAATTCTTCCAGATACCGGATGATTCAATGGCTTTATTCATCTTCAGAAAATGGCTTCCCCGGGCATCCCCGACTTCATTGTACCGTCATTGTTTACATCAATCGTAACCGCATAAACCAAGGTCCCCCTTTCTTCCTTGGTCTGTATTATCTTTGGCGTGAACTCTGCCTTTCCCGAGACATAACTTATCCTGCCCGGGAAGGTCTTATAGCCTTTTTCGCCTTCATCGACTCTTACAGTGCATTCACTGCCAACCTTCAGACCGCCAAGCTGGGCGCCGCTTACATACACTTTCAGCTTCATAACTGCCAGGTCGGCAACCTTTACCAGGGGCCTGCCAGCCGCCGTAAGCTCTCCGGCTTCGGCATATTTTTCAATCACCGTTCCCTCCAGGGGACTCCTGACACTGCTTCGCGAAAGCTGCTCACTGAGCGTGGCCTTTTTTGATTCATAAACCGACAGCTCCGCTGCAATCGAAGCCTTCTGTGTGTCGTTTGCGGCTATCTGCTTTTCAAGCACCGCAACCTGCCCCGCGAGATCATCATATTGTTTTTTTGTGGCAGCATCATCCTTCAGCATGTTTTCAATCCTGACTATATTGACTTTAAGATTGTCTATCTGCTGGTTGAGAATCTCATTCTGAGCATTTATCGAGCCGATCTTCGTCCTGACGCCTCTCATACCCGCGTTGATCTCATTAAGCTGAAGGTGGAAGAGAGTGGTGTCAATCAGGGCAATTTCTGCTCCTTCCTCAATCTCAGTCCCTTCTGTTGCCGTGAATGTGAGAATACGCCCGCTTGTCTCCGATGATACGGTGACTTCTGTGGCTTCAAAAGTCCCGAAGGCATCAGCTACGACTGTTTTGTTTTTGCAACCTGCTATCAGGACCACGGCGATGATCGTTAGTGTTAAGCGCTTCATAATTATATTATTAGGTAGTTTCATTGTTTTTCTTTGACCCCATTTCTTCCCTTCCCGCTTATGTTATAGTAATCCGCCTGGGCCATTGCCAGGTTTATCCTGTGTATCTCATGGTTTATAAGAACCTGCTTTTCAGCAGTGATCTCATTGAGCAGATCGGTGGCGGTTATTGTTCCGTTTTCGTACTGAGATTCCGCTGAGGCGGTTATCCTTTTCCTGAGACTTATCAGTTCGAGATCCGTCTCAAGAAGCGCGCTGAGGCTTGATATTTCAGCCTTTTTAGCTTCAAGCATCCTGGTGAGGTTGTCGGTAAGGTCTGTCTGCCGGTAAGCAATTATCACATGCTGCAGGCCTATTATCTGTTTTTCTGTTTTTGCCTTGTTCCAGTCGAAGATGTTCCATTTGACCCCTGCACCCAGTATGTAGTAGGGAGCGAATTCATCCCTGAAGAAGTTGTTGCCGGGAGGATTTCCGTAGCCCAGGGTTGCAAAACCGAAGGCCTTTGGCATCCTGCGGCTGTTGATGACCTGCAGGCTTGCATCGAGCTGGTCTTTTCTGAGGTCGAAAATCTCGAGCTCGGGTCTGGTTATCACAAAAGTTGTATCGGTTTCGAAAACTGGCATCACCAGTTCCGACGAAGAGTCAATTTCTGTGGCCGTGAGTCCCGACAGGATCCTGAGAAGCGACTCCCTGCGTATGTGGGTTTCCCTTATTTGTTGTTCAAGCTTTATCTTCTCAGTGGTCATTACATCGGTATCCGTAGGGAGTATCACTCCGTTTTCAGCGCCCGACTGCATCGAAGCAATCCGTTTGGTGACGATATCCAGGTAATTGTTAAGAAGTTCCTCCTGCCTGTCGAGCAGAAGAAGGTTGAAATAGTAAGTGTTGATCTGGCTTCTGAGTTTGTACAGATCGGTCTCGGCCTGCTTTTCGTTTATTAGGAGATCGGCTTTTTCAATCGCGCGGGCACCTTTTATGGCGCCTCCGTCGTAAATCACCTGGTTAATGTCGACGTTAACCTTGTACTGCTCATGTGGCAGTGGTTTAATTGCATCTGCAATTCCCGGTATCGGCAATGATCCAAGGGAATTGCCTATGTCGATCACCTCTGAGTTGTATACAAGGTTGCCGGATGCATCGAGAGAAGGCAGCCAGGACCTGGAGAGATTTTTGTCCTTAAGCTCCCATATCCTGCGGTACGAATCTTTTTCCCCGGCCAGTGCACTGGCGGTTTCCGCCTTCGCGTAGCAATCCCCGAGTGTAAGTGTTTTTCCGTTCTGCCCTTGTGCAATCCATGGGATTATCAAAACGATGAATGCAAGTGCTGTCCTGTTCATATATTCTTCCTTTTTCCTTTATTGCCTGATGTTTGTTGTGCTTTGACAAGCAGATCACCCTTATGCGGAGAAGGTTTTTCCAGGGATTGTTTTTTGTCGTTCTGCCCGGCGTCTGAACCTTTTATCGCCCTGATGACAAAGTCGGCTGCAAAATCCTTCCTTTCTTCAAGATATTCGTTGTAGTCATAACCTGCCTTTTTAAACAATACTTCCATTATACCCTTCGCTGCAAACGGGAAGATGCTTATGGCTGCTATGGATGTCATCAGCTGGGGCATTATCTCCCTTGTTATGTTGTATCTGATGAGTTCATCATGATGCAGCCTTTCCAGAGTGTTCCAGAATTCATTTACGCTGAACCTCTGGAGCAGTTTCTTCATCCTTGCCGGATTCCTGTTGATCTCGTTCAGTATGAATGCGGGAAGACGAGGATTCTTCTGAAGAAAAGAAATATGCTCCCTGAAGAAGAACCTTATCTTTTCCTCCAGGCTGGCCTTTTCGTCAAACACAAAGGAAAACCTGCTGAACATCACAGTTGCCAACTTATCAAACACCGCATCGAACAGGTGATCTTTGGTGCGGTAATAATAATGCAGCAAGGCCTTGTTGATCCCGGCATGGTTGGCTATATCCTGCATCCTGGCTCCGTCCATGCCCTTTTCAATGAAAACCTCGGTGGCTGATTCGAAGATCCTTTCCTCAGTCTGTTTTTCAACTTCTGTCATATTGACCTTTTGATTTAACTTTCGGGATGAACCATAAGGTTTAACCGAATGGTCAAAAATATGACAGATTTTTTATAAATACAAATTTTTCTAAGGATTTTTTCAGATGATTGGTTTGATGTGTTGGCTCAGACTTTACCTTTGGGCTCTACCCCTAAATCCCCCAAGGGGGACTTGAAATCCGTATTCATTGATGGATTTTTTATAAATATTACAAAACCTTCAACGCCTGATTCTTAAAGCCCCCCCTGGGGGGTTGGGGGTAAAACCGTCCTGCGGGATTAGGGGTATTCTCAGAACAGCTCTTCCGTTGTCAAATACTTTTCGCCCGAGTCGTAATTGAACAACAGAATGGTAGATCCTTTCTGAAGAGAGCCGCTTTTCTGATGAACCGCCGCAAGCGCTGCTCCGGTTGATATCCCCACAAACAAACCTTCTTCTCTTGCAGCCTTTCTTGTGAAAGAATAGGCTTCTTCCCTGCTTATCCTGATTACTTCGTCGATCAGCTGTGTGTCGAGTATCGAGGGTACGAATCCCGGACCTATTCCCTGAATAGGGTGGGGACCGGGAGTGCCGCCGCTAAGCACGGGCGACTGTTCTGGTTCAACGGCGAATACTCTCAGACGCGGGAATCTTTGTTTCAGCATACCGGCGCATCCCGTAAGATGTCCTCCCGTTCCAACACATGCAAACATATAGTCGAGTCCGCCCGGAAAGTCATTTAATATTTCCTCTGCTGTGGTTTTAATATGGATCTCCGGATTGGCAGGGTTGTCAAACTGCATTGGTATCCACGAGCCGGGTATCTCCGATTTCAGCTGGTAAGCTCTTTCAATTGCACCTTTCATACCTTTTTCTCTCGGGGTCAGTTCTAACTCCGCCCCGTAGGCGCTCATTATCTTTCTTCTTTCAACTGACATTGACTCGGGCATGACAAGGATAACCCTGTAATTCCTGCAGGCCGCAACCATTGCCAGCCCGATTCCGGTATTGCCCGATGTCGGTTCAATGATCACGCTTCCCGGTTTCAGCACTCCGTTTCTCTCGGCATCATTGATCATCGATAAAGCGATACGGTCCTTAATGCTGCCTCCGGGGTTTGCCCTCTCAAGCTTGATCCATACACTCAGTGAGGGATCAAAAAGCCTGTTTATCCTTAAAACCGGGGTGTTTCCTATAAGATCGAGTACGGAATCTGCTTTCATAAAGTTCCTGGAGTGAATTAAATGATGAAATTGATCGGTTCGCTGTAATTATTGGCGTCCCTGACCACTATCTGGCTCTTGTGATATACTACCGAAAATGGGGCCACGCTTTCGGTGAGCCATACATTTCCACCGATTATGCTGTTCCTTCCAACCACCGTTTCTCCTCCAAGGATAGTGCTCCCTGCATAGAGGATCACATTGTCGCCGATAGTAGGGTGACGCTTGCTTGATGCCTTGCCCTTGCTGACACTCAACGCCCCGAGTGTAACTCCCTGGTAAAGCTTTACATTGTTACCTATTTCTGTTGTCTCACCGACAACGATCCCCGTTCCGTGATCAATCGAAAAAGGACTTCCGATTTTCGCACCGGGATGAATGTCAATACCTGTTTCCCGATGGGCGTATTCGGTTATCATCCTTGGCAGCAGAGGTACGCCGGAACCTGCAAGCAAGTGGGCGATCCTGTAGCAAAATATGGCGAAGAAGCCGGGATATACAGCCACCACCTCTATCAGCTGCGTTGCTGCGGGGTCGGATTCAAGAATGAACTCAGCATCGCGGAGAAGGGTCTTTTTCAGTTCCGGAAGGGTTTCAAGGAAATCAGCCGCAATCTTCTCCCTGTCGTCGGCCAGACTGTCAAGAGCCAGAAGCAGATGCTCCCTTGCCGAGCCATCCCTGTCGTGAGGCTCCGCTTCTGCCATCTTTTCTCCAAAAGGGAACATAAGTTTGAATGTGGTCCTTACAAACCGTAAAACGGCCTTGTTATCGGGTATCCACGATTTACGTTTAGTCACTTTTCCCTGGTTTTATTTACAATTAAACATCATTTTGAGAAATGTGTTTGCAAAGTTACATAAAATGAGGCTACGAGGTTGAATTTTATCTCTGACGTACCAGATACTTATTAAATAATTAATTTTGATAGTAAATGAAATTCCGGTTCTCCCGGAGCGGCTTAAACTGCTTTGTATGGCAAAAGTGATTATTGGTGTTCACGGACTGGGAAACAAACCTCCCGGACCCCTGCTTGAACAATGGTGGAGATCTTCAATTAAAGAGGGCTTGAAACGCGGAAAATATAAAGTCTCCCTTCCCTTGTTCGAGATGGCTCCATGGTCCGATATTATCCATAAAAGACCCCAGGATCCGTTAGTGGATGATCCGGAAAGTCCTTATTTCATTGATGAGAAGTACACAGAAGCCCAACCCGATTTTCATCCTGGAGACAACAGTACCCGGAAGAAAGTTGTCGATTTCCTAGGCCACCAGATGAACCGGGTCTTTCTTAACGAAGACCTGACTCTTAATTATTCTTTCATAACCGATGCAATCATAAGCAGGTATTTCAACGACCTCGAGATTTATTATTCCGGAATACACGTTGAATCGTATGAAGGATCTGCCACTTACAGGGAAGTCATAAGGATGAGGCTCCTGGATAAACTGATTGAACACAGGAAGGACGATATAATGCTGATCGGTCATTCCATGGGCTCCATAATAGCCTTTGATGTCCTTACTTTCATGGCTCCGGAGATCAGGATCAATACTCTTGTGACAATGGGTTCGCCGCTGGGATTACCGGTCGTGATAAGCAGGATTGCTGCAGAGTTGAGGCAGAAAGGTATAAGCGATAAGCGGCTGAAATCACCTCCGGGGATAAAAGGAAAATGGTATAACTATGCCGACATCCTCGATACCGTTGCCTTTAATTACAGACTGGCTGATTATTATAACGCGAACAGTTCCGGCGTTAAACCGGTTGATCATCTGGTTATAAACGACTATGAAATCAACAATGAAAGAAATCCTCACAAGGCGTACGGATACCTCCGCACTCCCCAGTTCACGGCTGCCATTAACGAATTCATAACTGCCGGAAAATTGTCTGTTAAGGAAAGGATTATACGCTGGGTTCTGAGAACCCCGTCTCCATTCAGTTCATCTCCGGCCCGGATTCTACCCTAAAGTCTGGTATTCCAGACACATAAAGGATTGGCCTTTATGCTCAGTCTGTTACTGGCATTTCAGATTTGTTCTTTTGGCTTTTGAAGGCTCAGCAAAAGGTCCGAACATTGCATTCTTAAAGGAAGAACAGGCTTCTGCTGTCTGACCTTTGCCTTCCTGACCGAGACCAAGCTGGAAATAGAATTTGGCTTTGGCTTCTGCTTCTCCTGTTTCGAGGGCAAGACCTTTCCGGGCATATTCGATTCCACTGTCAAACGACTTCTTTTTGTTGTAAACATCAGCAAAGAAGTAGAAGAGATCCTTGTCTTCACCGTATTTAGCGGCCTTTTCAAGAAGTACGAGAGCTTCATCAAGGTTTTCTGCCTGGTTTTGCTGCGAACCTGCTGCACGGAAATACTCAAGCGCGAGAGTGGATGCCTGTTTTATGACCTGGTCGTCCTTACCGGCCTCGAGCTTGCCAAGGAACAGATCAATAGTCTCTTCGAAAGCTGCTGAGTTGTTCTGACTCCTGTAGATCAGGGCCTTGTTGTACATAGCATTGTTGTAGTCGGGATTGATGGCCAGAAGGCTGTCGAATGCCAGAAGAGCATTGTCATAATCCTTCGCTGTGAATGATTCCGTACCCATTTTATTATAGGCCTGAACCAGTATCTTTGATGCATTGTCCTTACCCGCCGTGTTATTGTATTTTTCGGCAGCAGCTATCGCCGTCTTTGCAGCCTTAATGATTTCGGCAGTAGGCTTATTTTCCTTTATTGCGTTATTGGCAGCCCTTACATACAACCCGGGCAGTACCTGCATGGCTTTGGTTTTCAAATCATTGGCCGATTCTCCCACCTTTTCCGACAGCGTCACCACATTTTCGAATGCCGCTATGGCAGCCGTAACATCAGTCTGAAGCACCTTTGCTCCTTCATTATAGGATTTTATCACATCATTTCTTTCCTGTCCGTTCAACACCGAAACCGCCGCAAATGCAACCAGGAAGAGTCCCGCAAATTTCTTCATTATTTGTTTATTCATTTTATTTCAGATTATCAGGTTATTACAATATTTAATTAATTAAGGCGCGTAAAATTAAAAAAAATCTCAAATTATCAACTGTCTAAATGACAAGTATGGGGAATAATTTGTTTAACAGGTGAAAAAAAGCAATGGCTCCCTTTGAATGTACGGTTCCCGTTGTTGGAGATCCCGCATCCCGTGGTTTTTGTTAAGCCATTCACTGCATGAGGCAGACGCAAACAATTTTTACCGCAAGGCATACCTTAGTTTAAGAAAGCATTAATGGTTATTATTAGTTAAAACCGATACAAATTTTATTTTATTGGTACAAAATTTGATCATATTAGTTGTTATTGAAATTATTTTGCACTGAAAATTAAGGATCTATAAAGTTTGGGAATTTTATATTATTTTTGGAACCTGTCAATTAAGACCTTTAAAAACAATGAGAAACCTGAAATACTTATATGCTGCCTTACTCCTGGTACTTATAATTCCGGGAGCTTGCAAAAAGGATCCTGAGCCTCCTGTAGTGATCGAAGAAGCGTCCGACGAGAAAAAATTCATCTACGACGGTCTTTCCACTTACTACTTCTGGGAGAAACAGGTTCCGGCACTCACAAATTCTGTCTATGATTCAAACAAGGACAGCCTGAATGCTTTTCTGAATAAATATACTGACCCGGAGGATCTTTTTTACAGTCTCCTTTACAAATACCAGGAGGTCGACAGATTCTCGTTCGTTGTTGATGATTATGCCGAACTGGACGACTGGCTGGCCGGTATTTCGGAAACAGTCGGAATGAATTTCCAGCTTTACTATATCGATGATGCCAGCAACAACCTTGTAGGTATAATAAGATATGTGTTTAAAGATTCCCCTGCCGACCTTGCAGGACTGAAACGCGGCGACATATTCACTCATATAAACAACCAGCAGCTTACGGATGACAACTACCAGTCGCTCCTGTTTACAAACGTCAGCTACACTATGGGTTTTGCCGACTATAACGGAACCAGCTTTGTTTCCAATGGGCGCACCGTGTCTCTTACTGCAATTGAACTGATGGAAAATCCCATCTTTCTCGACACAATACTCGATGTTGATGGTATAAAAGTGGGCTACCTTGTGTACAACGGATTTAACAGTTCGTTCGATATCAGAATCAATACAACCTACGATATCGCCCTCAATAATGTGATGGGAAATTTCAGGGATGGAAATATCAGCAAGCTGATCCTCGACCTCAGGTACAATCCGGGCGGTTTCGTGAATTCAGCCATTTACCTGGCAAGCATGATCCATTCCGCAAATCCCAGCCTGGTTTTTGCAAAAACCCAGTTCAACGATTTTCTTACCAGCTATTACCTGACAAATTATGGTCAGGATTATTTCAATGAGTATTTCCAGGCCAGCATACCTGCTACGGACAATACACCTGCTACACCTATAAACTCACTCGGACTGGGCGAGATATATGTAATCACTTCCTCTGAAACGGCTTCAGCATCAGAAATGCTTATAAATGGACTCAGACCCTATATCACTGTAAAACAGGTTGGCACCAATACCTACGGAAAAAATGTGGGCTCATTCACAATCAAGGACTATATCGATAACGCAGGCACAGTTAACCCAAGACATAAATGGGCCATGCAGCCGGTGGTTCTCAAAATAGCCAACTCAGAGGACTTCAGTGATTTTACCAACGGGCTTCCACCCGATATAGTCGCCAGGGAATATGCAGTCGACTTGCTGCCCCTGGGAGATCCCGATGAGGAAATGCTGAAAGCCTGTCTGGATGATATCCGGGGAGTGAAATCCGCACCGCTTGTGAGAATATCCCCGTTCAGATCGTTCAAATCGACGAATGATATGTCGCCGATGAACAGAATGATGTATATTGATAAGGTTCTTCCGCTGCCGGAAAAAGTACGCTGATCAGGGATTACTGCTTTTTCTCGTTTTTATCGGCGGTATCTGCTGTCCGGAGGAGTTTACTTGTGTCTGCAACATTAATTGCAAATAACGTAAGTACTGCGATCAACGCGGAATAGCTGATTGAACCCGGCAGAAGGACTTCCAGTATGATAATGAGCGAGATAAGGATCCTTGCTTCCGTTGGACTGAATTTGCCGGAATCGATCGAATACTGATTCGTTATCTTGTAACGCATCAGAGCTATGATCATCTCCCAACCGTACATGACCACAAATCCGTAACCCAGAAGTTCCCAGAAACCTTCCGAATATACCATGAATCCGGATCCGATGAGGATTATACCTGTCCAGTCGAGTGTGATATCCAGAACAAAACCATAGAATCTGCGGGGCTTGTTACGGTAATATGCCAGCCGTCCGTCGAGTGAATCACCGAACCAGCTTATCATAAACCCCAGGGGCCCCAGGAGCAGGAACATCCTGTCGAAATATGCTGCAAGCATGAATCCGGCAAAAACAATGAAACTGCCAAACAGGCCAAACCCGCTGAGCATATCCGATGTAATCCTTTCAGGAATTCGCTGGACAAGCCAGGCAATAGACCGTTGTTCATGCTTCCGCAGAAGGTTGGTCCTTGTCCTGTCGCGCGATATTATCTCAAGTATCTCGTTGATCCTGTCGGAAGGACTTTGTTTTGTTACTTTTTTGTCCATCACCATAACAACCGGCAATGGCCGGCGAATTTCAGGACTTTTTACTTCTCCGATGCGATATCTATTATTCTGATTTCTGTAGGCTTGCTTGTCCAGTCTGCGATAAGTGTTCCGAACTCGCTGAAATAGGGAGCCGCAAAATGAAAGTCGATAGCTGCCTGATTTATATACTTTTCGACAAAAATGAAATTTGTCTTTTCATAGGGATCCTGATACAGCATGTACTCCAGGCATCCCTCTTCCTTGTTGGAGCTTTCAATTATTGCCTTTGCTGCATTGATGAAGTCAGCTTCCTTCCCGGGCTTGATATAGGCTTTAGCGATAATCATTTTCTGATAGTCGGGAGCCGGCGCAATGGTCTCAGCCTGAGGTGATTCCGGTGCCTGAGGGGCGGTCTTCTGTTTACATGCGAAACCTGCTGACAGAAGCAGGATTGAGAGGATGAAGATCTTTGATTTCATTTCAAAAAAGTTTAGTTTGACAAATTTAGTTTATTTCATCAATAACTTCCGAAAGCAGTATCACAAAAAGGATTACTTTCTTATCACTTAACCCGGTCATGGTTCTTTCCTGAGGTATTGCATCAGTATATTTACCGCCTCATCCATGTCGTGACCGAAAGTCAGTATCCCTGCCCTGTCGCCGGCCATCACAATGATCCTCTTTTCGATCACATCCGAATCGGTGAAAAGCCTGAAGATATCCCTGGCAAGTCCGGTCGTTCCATAATCCATCGAAGGATTTGTTGTGGGAACCTTGTAGATAAGTTCGTTCCAGAGGTCGATGCTGTGGACATGAATTACGGCATTTGCTCCCGGATCTGCAAGGTAGATCGCAGCATGTGTCAGCGACTCGGACGAAGCCTTCAGCGGACCGGTGCACTGGACCGCATTGTCGTCGATATTGAATGAATTGACCTTTACATAGTGCCCCGGCTCCAGCTCGGGTATTTCGCCTGTGGCCGAACCGGTGATCATGAACTGATTTCCTCCCCTGATCCTCATGCTTATGTTCCCGTATCCCACACCGTTCTCATAGGCTCCTATAAGGTCCATATTATAGAGGACTTCTCTCCAGTAATTTATTATTTCATATTGTTCGTCGGAGATTACAGGCCCCGACTGATTCCAGTGACAATTAAATTTAACAACCCCTTCCATTTCTATTATTTGGTTTTTTCTGAAAATAAATTTCCAATGCTTTCTTCATCCGCCCTGCAGATACCCTTTTCAGTTATAAGTCCGGTAACCAGCCTTGCCGGAGTTATATCGAATCCCCAGTTACCCGCTCTGGTCTCATCCGGGCATATCCTTACGGGAATTATTTCTCCGTCATGATAACCTTCAACCATGGTTACCTCCTCCTGGTCACGCTCCTCCACCATTATCTCCGTCAGACCGTCCGAAAGAGTAAAATCGATAGATGTTGAGGGCATAAGTGTCCAGAACGGTACATTATTGTCGAAAGCGGCAAGCGCCTTGAGATAGGTTCCGATTTTGTTGGCAATGTCACCTTTCCTTGTGGCCCGGTCGCATCCGGTGAACACCAGATCAACCATGCCTTTCTGCATCAGATGACCTCCGGCATTGTCGGTTATAAGAGTATACGGAACTCCCTGTTTGCCAAGCTCCCATGCTGTGAGCCTTGCCCCCTGGTTCCGGGGCCTGGTCTCATCAACCCAGACATGAACGGGAATGTTCTTTTCCCATGCCAGATAGATCGGCGCGGTTATGGTTCCGTAATCGATACAAGCCAGCCAGCCTGCATTACAGTGGGTAAGTATGTTGACAGGCTTTCCGCCCTTCCTTTCACTTATCTCCCTGATAAGAGGCAGCCCGTTCTCCCCGATCTTCCTGCAGTTTTCCCTTTCCGTTTCACAAATTTCGAGGGCGGTAATCATGGCCGTCTCTGCCAGGAGCTCCGGGTCATCAATGCCCTTCAGACTCTCCAGCACCTTACTGACAGCCCAGGAGAGATTCACCGCCGTGGGACGGCAGGAGATCAGATACGAGGCGGCATTGTTAAGATGACTGGCAACATTCGTGCGGCCTGTAATCTCAAGTGTCGCCAGGTACATTCCCAAAGCCCCGGCCGCACCGATAAGAGGAGCTCCCCTTACCGTCATGTCCCGTATCGCATTGTAAATATCCTCTACGGAACAAAGCTCCCTGGTTTCAAAGAAAAACGGAAGCCGCCGCTGGTCGATAACCAGCACCCTGCTTCTGTCGTTTTCATCAAGCCAGATGCTCTGATATTGTTTCCCGTCTATGATCATTACAATGTCTTTCTCCTGCGGATTATTTAGAGTTTCAAATTTACAAAATTAGTGCCTGATTGATCTTCCGGAGGACTTATTTTAAATTTGGGGATCGGAATACTCTGTGAGGGCAGTGTCATCCCGCATCCCGGTTTTCACTTCCGGGATGCGGGATCCCCTGCAACGGGCAGTGCATATGTAGGAAAGGTGCCTTCTGGGGGCTTTAGCCCCTGATATCCTTCGTTTTCGAATTATCGACCGGAAACATCGAAGATTTTGATAAGAAATATTTATATTCTAAATTTGTACTGGTTCCCGGTCATTCGTTAATCACTACAGGCATATGGTTAATAAAGAGGAGTTTAGAAAGAAAATAATAATTACCTCCGGACAGGTTTTCAGCCGTTACGGGTTCAGGAAAACTACTATGGAGGAGATATCAAAGGGCCTGAAAATGGGTAAGAGCTCTGTCTATTATTACTTCAAGGGCAAGGAGGATATTTTCGAGGCAGTTGTGCTTTATGAAGCTAATGTTCTTAGAAATGAACTTACTAAGGCTATTAAATCGGTCGAATCACCAGTTGGAAAAATGCGGAATTACGTCTTTGTAAGGATGAAATCATTCGAAAAACTTTCCAATTACTATAACGCCATCTTTGATACTCATCTCGATCACTTCGACTTCATCGAACAGGTCCGCGAAAAATACGACCGTGAGGAACTGGCCATACTCAGACTAATTCTGTATGACGGTGCCAGGAAAAAGGTGTTCAACGTAAAAAACAGCGAGTATACCGCTCTCGCAATTCAGACAACCCTCAAGGGACTTGAAGTCCCGCTGTTCTGGAAAAAGCGTGAAATTAACCTTGAGGAAAGACTAAACGCCATCCTCGACGTCCTCTTCAACGGAATACTGATGAAATAAGCCCTGCCAGATCTTTACCGGTAGCACCGTCATCCCGCGTCCCGCTGAGGCGGGACGAAGGGATCTTTTCCCCTTAGCAGAATCACCTCTTTATCACCAGCCTCTTATTTTGCTTCAGGCTGATGTAAAGCCACACAAACCCCGCCAGAACAAACGGGATACTCAGCCACTGACCCATGTTCAGCATCATTCCCGCTTCGAAATCGACCTGGTCCTCCTTCAGGAACTCAATGAAGAATCTTGAGGCGAAGATCAGTATCAGTGTCAGGCTTATCAGAACACCCTGTATGTGCTGTCCCTTGTTTTTCCAATAGATCCTCATCAGCAGGAAGAAAATAAAAAGGTAAACCAGCCCCTCGTAAATCTGCGTCGGATGCTTGGGTGCAGTCTCTCCGTTTCTCAGGAACACAAAACCCCAGGGCATGGTGGTTTCAACTCCGTAAATCTCAGAATTCATAAGGTTGCCCATCCTTATAAAGAAGCCCGAAAGTGCAACCACAATGGCCACCCGGTCGATTATCCAAGTATAGTCCTTTTTCTCCTTTCTCACGAAAAGCCAAAGGGCTATCAGAATACCGATCGCTGCTCCGTGACTTGCCAGTCCTCCGTGCCAGATCTTGAGGATTTCACCGGGATGACTGAGGTAATATGCCGGTTCATAGAACAGACAATGTCCCAGACGGGCTCCGATTATCACTCCAAGCGCCACATAAACCGTCAGCCGGTCGAGAGTGGCCTGCGAAAGATTCTCATTCCTGAAAATCTTGTCCAGGATTATGTAACCGAAAAGAAATGAAGAGGCAAACAACAAACCGTACCATCTGATGGCAAAAGATCCAATCCGGAATATCTCGGGATTGACATCCCAGGGAATGACAAGTAGTTGCATAATCGGAATTGTTATGTTCAGCAAATTTAGTCATATTTGGCAAAGTAGCTTCATGTTTTTCCAATATCGTTGCACTGCAGGCAGGTGGTGATATAAGGTATGCTTAAAAAATGTAAGTTTGTAATCGAAATGGCCGAATACTATATGATCAATAACACGAACCGATACCTTTCCTTCCTTATACTGATCAGTTTTCTGGCATTCGGTTGCGCAAAGATAAGCATGCCTTCCGGCGGACCAAGGGACAGGGATATTCCGGTGATAATCAAAAGCATTCCGGGAAACGGTGCTACCAGCTTCAGGGGTAAGGAGATAATAGTTACTTTCAACGAATATGTGGTTCTGGAACAGATCAATGAAAAATTCATGGTATCACCCCCGATGGA
>JAFGXK010000111.1 GCA_016936695.1 Bacteroidales bacterium
GCTACACGCCTCAGGGAAGCCGGGATGAAAGTGTTCGGGATCGGTGAACGGAAGACACCCGAACCCTTCATTGTGGCTTGCGACAAATTCATCTATCTCGAGATTATCAACACTACAGCCGTACCCGAACCGGCAGCTCCCAGAAAGAAGAAGGAAAAGCAGTCAGGAACCAGGCCAAAAAAAGAGGATCCCGACCTGCAAAGCCAGATTCGGGATGCCCGGCGCCTGATCGCCTCCTCAATAACCGACCTCGCTGATGAAACAGGGTGGGCTTATCTCGGAGATGTGGGCAATCTGATCCTTAAAAAACAACCTGATTTCGATCCGCGCAACTACGGCTTCACCAAGCTGACACCCTTTATCAGATCGCTTGATTTTGAAATAGATGAGAGAGAATCCGGACAAAACCACATAAAACATATTTATATCCGGATAAAAAAATAATCTCTGAACATTCCTCCTCTTTAATTGTTTAATCTACATTCTTAATTTTTATTTTTAGAAATCAAAAAATAATGTGACCTTTGCTACTGTTTTATTTACTTAATTATTGAACTATGAACATTTACGTTGGAAGCCTCAACTTCAAAATGAATGAGGCAGATCTTAAGGAACTATTTGAAGGGTACGGAGAAGTTGGATCAGCTAAAATCATCTTCGACAAGTACTCCGGGAAAAGTAAAGGATTTGGTTTCGTTGAAATGCCGAACGATGCCGAAGCAAAAAAAGCCATTGAGGAACTTAACGGCTTTGAGATACAGGGCAGAAAAATTATTGTTAACGAATCTATTGAAAGACCCGAACGCAGAAGAGATTTCCGCGGCGGAGATAACGACCGCAGAGGAGGCGGTGACAACAGAAGAGACCACTACAGATAGAAAAACTCAAAACAATGAAAGGCACTGTTAAATGGTATGACAGGATTAAGGGTTACGGATTTCTTCAGACCGAGGAACAAAAAGATGTATTCATCCACAGATCTGGTCTGGAAGCTCCGCATACCGAACTTGAAACAGGACAGGCAGTTGAGTTTGAGGTAGAAATGAAAGAAAAAGGTCCTGTTGCTGTCAAGGTACGCAGAGTTGAATAATTTCACTCGGTTAATAACTAAAGAGGCTGTGCAATGCACAGCCTCTTTTTTCTTATAACGGAACTTCACCTGGAGCAGAACATCATACAAGCGTCCACGGGCTCCTGTACTCATAGTGAAGTCTTTTGGTTGCTTCACCGTCAGTATCATCGATAAAGGTTTCCGTTGCAGGATCCCACTTAATAGTCCTCTTGAGATCACATGCAATATTTCCGAGTGTGCAGACAGTGCAGCTGCTGTGCCCGATGTCAACCGAAGCGACCGGATCCTGACGCGATCTGACACATTCTATGAAATTAACCTGATGAGGAATCCTTGTTTCATAAGGACCGTCGTCGGCTGAAGTTGCTGAAGCAGGCGGATTGAATTTCGGATCAGAGGCATTGAAATAACCCCGTGCCACTTCAATCCATCCCTCTTCACCCCAGAATTTAACTCCCTTGGTGAGTTTATCATCAAAAGGCTCCGATGTCATAACCACACCGTTTGCATATTTGTAGGAAATGAATTCTGTTCCATCGCCAATGGGTGATATCTCAACCGGCCCATTCTTATCCATTCCAAGTCCCCACTGGGCAATGTCAAACATATGTGCTCCCCAGTCGGTTGTAAATCCGCCGCCCATTTCCTTGTACCAGCGCCATGCACCCCAGATTTCTTCATTCTTTTCAGGATCGAGCGAGATGGGAGGATTAAGCTGGTTGTTGAAATGAATCGTTTCAGGAAGCGGCCCCAGCCAAAGATCCCAGTTAAGATCGGCAGGTATGGGCTCTTCAGGAAGATCATAAGGTCTGGGAGGTGCCCCGACATATGAATTCACTTTGGTTATCTTGCCGAGAACTCCGGTCTGAACCAGGTTAACTGCATGCTGAAAACCAGCATCTGAACGCTGCTGGCTGCCTACTGCAAGCACCCTGTTGTACTGTCTGACCGCCTTCTTAAGTTCCTGTCCTTCCTTAATGGTAAGGGTCATGGGCTTCTCAAGATAAATATCCTTGCCGGCCTTGCAGGCTGCAATGGCAATCATCGCATGGCTATGGTCAGGAACTGCAATTACAACAGCATCTATGTCCTCCCTCGATAGAACATCCTGATACTTTTCATAGGTGTCAAGCTTGAACTCTTTGCCTGCCTTGGTGTAAAAATCAGTTACCCTCTTCTCAAAACGCTTGCGCTTGATGCCGTAAACATCACATCCGGCAACTACCTTCACCCCCGGCACCTGTAAAAAGCCGGAAAGAAGAAACATTGCCTGCTGTCCGAGCCCGATAAATCCAAGAGTAATATCTTCATCACTCTCTTGGTTAACTGCCTTTGTCCTGCCTTTACAGGATGTAGATAACACAGGTATTACTGCAATTCCGGCCATTCCCATAGCCGCCGAACCCAGGAAACGACGCCTGGACCATGATTTTCTTTGATCTTCCATAAGTTGATTTTGGTTTTTGTTTATAACTGGTTGATGATTGAATTCACGCTGCTAAATTAATTTGAGCCATAAAAATAATCTATTTTATGGTTATAATCCAAATGACGTGTTAATTATCAGAAACTTCCGAAAACAGAATATTTTACGGTATTGCAAAATATCGAGGAATAAACAAAGAGACCTTCGTAATTCGTCACCATCCTCCTCTCGAGATGAAGCACCGGCTGCCCGCGCTCAAGCTTAAGGAACCTTCGGATTCTTGCCGACGGGGAAATGGCCCTGATCCTCTGCTCCCCCCCCTTTATCTCAACCTGATAATGCTCCCTGAGTATGGCAAAGAGCGACTTGTTCTCAAACTGCCGCGCCGTGATACGGGGCAGATTTATATTTGCAATGTAGCTTATGTCATAGAATATGGGCGCCTCATCAAGAAGCCTCAGCCTTTCCATATAAATACAACCAGACTCCCTTTCAAGCCTGGCAAGCGTAAACATGAAATCCTTCGGCCACGGCTTCAGTACAGGCTTGACAATAATTTTTGTCTTAAGATTCCTGTTGCCAACCGCGGAGGTTGTTCCCGATACCGACAATATCCCGATCTCCCTGGGAGGCAACTGAACTATGCTGCCCTTTCCCTGATGCTTCCTGATGTACCCGTCATTGGCAAGACCTGCCAGAGACTGCCTCACGGTCGGACGTGTCATCCCGTAAAGCCTACACAACTCATTCTCCGAAGGCAACAGATCCCCCTCTGCATAAATCCCGTCAGCGATGTGCTTGCGCAGTATCTCGTATAACTTTCTGTGCTGAGGTATCGATCCGCCTGAATTCATTCCCGGAATATTTTTGTAAATATAATAATAATTACTTGTAATTACAAGTTTTATTGTTAATTTTGTAACCACGTTAAAATAAACGTTTTCAAAACTGATTAAATCTGAGATCGTTAAACTTATTATAACAAGTACAACCGCGCTCCGTCTGCCCTGCAAGGCGGCAGGCAAGACCGGAAAAAATAACATAAAACCCTCATAAACCAGATGGCAATTGCAGTAATAATGCCCAGGCAGGGTCAATCGGTTGAGACCTGCATAATAACAAAATGGTTCAGAAAAAAGGGCGAAACAGTGAAGACAGGTGATATCCTGTTCTCCTACGAAACCGACAAGGCCGCATTCGATGTTGAATCCCCTGCCGACGGTACTCTCCTGGAAATCCTTTTCGAC
>JAFGXK010000112.1 GCA_016936695.1 Bacteroidales bacterium
GAGTGAAAGATGATTAGTATTCATAAAGGATATATATTTTTTATTAATATTGAAATATAATCGCAATACATAATTTCACAGACTGATGAAGAAGCATCCGACATTAATCTTATTTGTAATTATTGCGGCTTTGGGGCCGATAAAAGCCCAGACGGGAGGTGACAGCTTCATGGGGGCGCTCCGGAACATAAATGAGAATGTCCTTAAGGCACAGCTCGGTTTTCTGGCTTCCGACCTTATGGAAGGCAGGGGAACCAACACCAGGGGCGATTACCTCGCTTCGGAATATATTGCCAGCCAGCTGCGACTTTACGGTGTTGCTCCCGGAGGAGATACCTCAGAAGAAAAAACTGCGTCCGGAATACCGGAAAGAACATATTTTCAGAATTTTCCACTGATTAAGTCGACCCGGGGTGAAGGCCCCGTAATGAAAATCATAGTTACAGACGGGAAAGAAACCATTAGAACCCTGGACCTTGCTCATAACGTCGATTTCCTTACAAGAATCCCCGCACAATCTCTCGAAACTGAAGCTCCTGTCGTATTTGTTGGTTTCGGCATCAGAAACGAAAAACTACAGATCGATGATTTCGGCACCCAGGACCTCAGGGGAAAATTCGTGCTGAAAATTGCAGGATCGCCCGGATTCCTTAAGGACAAAATGTCAATATCAGAGCTGTCGAATAATTCAATGCAGGCGGAACGTATTGCCAGGCAAATGGGTGCAGCCGGAATCATTGAATTTGATCCTGCTGTTGCAGTGTCAGGAACGGTCCCGGGACTTCCTTTTACCGATCTGGCAGCATCGGAAAAAAGACCGGGATCAGGCCGGCCGTATGCTGATTATTCCCTCCCTTCTGCAAAGACCTCCGACAGCTTCGTAAGGATCATGGTCTCTCCCAGAACAGCAGAAGAATTATTCAGGGGATCCGGTTTTAATACGAAGGAGTATGTAAGCAGATCTGCCGACAGTTACATCAGACCGCAGGCTGATCTGACCGGGAAGAAGATCTTTCTGAAGACCACTATAAAAATCGAAACTGTAATGGTTAGGAATGTAATCGGGATTATCGAAGGAAAGGATCCCTCTCAGATAATAGTAGCGGGAGCACATTATGACCACATTGGCATGTGGAACGGGTATGTGTGGAATGGCGCCGACGACAACGGATCGGGAACCGTCGGCATTATGACAATTGCAAAGGCTATCATGGAAACCGGTGTAAAGCCTGAAAAGACAATCATTATTGCCCTGTGGGCAGCTGAAGAAGAGGGACTGCTTGGTTCGAGGCATTTTGTCGCAAACCTGCCCTTCCCGGCGACCAACATCCGGCTCAATCTGAATTTCGACATGATATCGAGATATGTGTCAGAAAAGGAATATAAAAAAGCTTACATGGTCTACACCGACTCTTATCCCGGATTCAAAGCCATGACGGAGAAGCATCTTAAAAGATACGGGATTGACCTGGACGTGGAATACCAGCCATCTGCTGATCCGCCCGGAGGAAGCGATCACAGGTCATTCGTTGACGCAGGTATTCCCGTAGTGCGATTCAAACCCGGACACAGAGAAGAATATCATACCCCGGAGGATGAAGTTTCGACGGTTGACTGGGATATCATGCAGAAGATTGTCAGAATCGGGTTTGCAAATATCTGGGAACTTGCAAACAGTGAATGGTGAGAGAAGATGGGGGAAGTTCAAGGTTTCTCGTTGCTGGTTACTGGTTGCTGGTTGCTGGTACTGGTTCTGGTTCTGGTTCTGGTTAATGGGTGGGATTACCTTAACGCCATAACGCCCGCCTTCTTCTTCCAAGTGGTTAATGTTTCCTGGTTTCTGGTTTCTGGTTTCGTGTTCATTGAATTTATCTATGGTTTTCTTATATTGTAACCCAAAACCCATACGACATGAAAATACTCAGATTTATTGCATTGATGCCTGTTTTGCTGGGCCTGGCATCGGGGGCCAGCAGTCAGCAGGTAAAAGATGATGGCAAGCTTCACATAATAATTATTGGAGCTCATCCTGACGATCCCGACAAAGTCGGGGGATCTGCCTACCTTTGGGCCCAGGCAGGCCACGATGTCATGATGGTTTCACTTACAAACGGAGATGCAGGCCATCAGACCTACAGTTCTGAAGAACTGGCAAAAATCCGAAGGGAAGAAGCAAGAAAAGCCGGCGAAGTAATTGGGGTGAAGTACATCACCCTCGACAACCACGACGGACAGCTCATGCCGACCTATGAAAACAGGCTGCAGGTGATAAAGCTTATCAGGGAACAAAAAGCTGACCTGGTAATTTTTCCCCGCCCATGGGATTATCACCCCGACCACCGCTATTGCGGAACCCTGGTTCTTGATGCAGCCTATATGGTAACTGTCCCCAAGATACTGCCGGAGGTTCCGTTTCTGGAGAAAAACCCTGTCTTCCTTTACATGTCTGATCATTTCATTCATCCGGAGCCTTTCATACCGGATGTCTGCATCGACATTGATGCTGTTATGGAAAAGAAGATAGACATGTATCATCAGCACACCTCCCAGATGTATGAATGGCTACCCTTCAACCGCGGTCAGCTCGACCAGGTTCCCACAACCGAAAAGGAAAGAAGGGCATGGCTCGGCCGGACCTGGGGCGCCAGATCGAATGCCGAACCTTACAGGGCTAAGCTAATAGAACAGTACGGCCAGGAAAGGGGATCAAAGATCAGGAACTGTGAAGCATTCCAGGACAGCGGCTACGGGACAGCTCTGACAAAGGAGAATATCAGGCATTACTTCCCGTTTTATTGATATTCCAGATACTTGCTGTTCTGCTTCAGTTCGATGAAATCATCGCCCGTTTCCCTGTATCCATATTCGAAACAATAGTGGTACTGAGTACCGTCTGATGTTTCGATCAGATGGGTGAAGAAACTGAAATTGTAACCCAGGGCAAAAAGCGCATCCTTGTGGATCCTGAACCTTTCTTCAAGGTACAGGTCTGCAAGGATGCGCCTGTTTTTCCTAAGTAACCCGTGAACATTCCTCATGAAATTGTTAGTGTCACGGTTCAGCTTGTTGTTGTAGTTGTTTCTGCACTGATCTGAGCAGAATTTCTTATCGGTACGGCCGCGTATAGTGCAGCCGCAATCGAGACATTTCCTTTCCACAGCACGAATGTTTTGATAAAGTTACAAAAAAACGTATTTAAACGACAGCAAACGACTATAAATGATTTTGAAACAGGTATAAATATTTATTAACCGACAGGTCCGGCAGTGCTGGCTTAAGTTTGTATCAGTTAAAAACATGTCAAACCAAAATCATTTAGTCATGAACATTTTACGGAACCGGGTACAGCTTATCGGTCATCTCGGGCAGGACCCCGAGATCAAAACCCTGGAAAGCGGAAAAAAGGTTGCTAATTTCACAATTGCAACAAACGATTCTTTTAAGAACAACGAAGGTCAGAAGGTGGAGGAGACGACCTGGCATAATATCGTTGCCTGGAATGGCCTTGCAGAGCGAGCTGCCAGATTTCTTAAGAAAGGCAAGGAAGTGGCCATCGATGGAAGAATTGTGTACAGGAGCTATGAGGACAAGAAGGGTGTGACCAAATATGTGACGGAGATTGTCCTGAATGAAATGCTCTTTCTGGGGTCGTCGGGCAGGAACGGCGAGGAGAAGGAAGAATAATACGCATCACTCGCTGTAATCCTGGTGGAAAGAGGCTGTCGTGACGACAGCCTCTTGTTTTTTTGAAATCAGAAATCTGTCAGATCGACATTAGTCCGGTAATCTTCGAGAAGGTGTTCAGCAAAATAATACCACATCATCCTGTCGAAATATGCGGTCGCATTTCCGAATCCGTGTCTCTGCCCCGGCAGCATCATGAAATCGAACCTTTTGTTTGCTTTTATCAGAGCATCGGCAACCCTGAGGGTATTTCCGGGATGCACATTATTGTCAATGTCGCCATGAACCAGCAGCAGGTGACCTTTCAGGTTCTTTGCCAGATCCTGATTTTTATTTATTCCTGCCCTGAAGGCCTTTTCAGCCTTTTCGGTTTCCTTTTTCACTATTGTTGTGTCCTGTTTCACAATTGTTGTATCCATTTTTACTTTAAGATCCAGAGTATCCTTCTTTACATCAGTCTTCACCTTAACCTTCTTCTCAACCTCTTCCACCCCGTCATGGGTTTCACCCCACCACTGATTGTATATGTTGTTGTCGTGGTTTCCTGCAGACGACACGGCAACGTCATAAAAATCAGGATGTGACAATATTGCTGCTGTCGACATGAATCCGCCGCCCGAATGACCGTAAATACCCACCCTTTCAATATCAATAAAGGGATAAAGTTCCGAAAGCTGTTCTAATCCATAAACATCATCAGTCAGGGCATAGTCCCTCAGATTATCGTAGCCATATGTATGGTAATAGTTGCTCCTCTGCGGGCTCCCTCCCCTGTGTCCGAAATTCACAACCACAAATCCAAGCTGGGCAAGGGCGATATTCTTTCCGCCTGTGGCAGTGAACTGGCATGGTACCGATTCAGTCTGCGGGCCGGGATACACATAGGAGATAACCGGGTATTTCCGTGTTGAATCGAGTTTGAAGGGAGTGTACATTACACCGTAAAGATCCGTTACGCCGTCCTTTGCCTTAACTTTAATCGTCTGCGGCATTTTCCATCCCATCTGATAAAGCTGTGAAAGATCGGCCTTTTCAAGATTGAGGATAATGTTTCCGTTGTTGTCGCGCAGAACCGACTCCGGCTCCGAATCAACAGTTGAATAGGTATCAACAAAATACTTTGACGATTTTGACATCGACAAGGAATGGTTTGCCGGCTCACGGGTTACAAGGCTCATACCCGGTTTATCGAGCGAAGCCTTGTATTTCATGCTATAATAGGGATGGGTTCCCTCTTCCCTGCCAAAAGCTTCAAAATAAAGAATCCGGCTGAGTGTATCTATATGATTGATTCTTCCTGCAACAAAGTAGCCATCTGTTATCTGCCTTTTCATTTTTCCGGTCTTGTCGTACAGATAAAGCTGTCCCCATCCCGTGCGTTCCGACCACCATATTATGTCACCACCTTCATTCAGAACCGACAGCCGTGAATATTCGTTGTTGAAATAAGGCCATGCTTCCTCGCTGAACAGTACCGAAACCTTACCGGTCTCAGCATCCACAAGACAAACATCAAGATTCTTCAGAGGCCGGTCCTTCCTTATCGCTATCAGTTTGTCTGCATCCTTCTGCGATGACCACGCGATCGAAATTGTCTGATCCTTCCATTTCTTAAGATCAACATCAGTCCGTTTCCCGGAAGCCACATCGAAGATGATGAGCTCAGGCTGGGGAACGAATTCCTCGCCGGGCATTGAATAGCGGTAAGATTCAAGTTTTGGTCTTGGATTGGAAAGAACATCAATAACAAAAAGGTCCTTCACTTTCCGCTCATCCTCACGTATAACATAAAATTTCTTTTCATTCTTGAACCAGCTGACTCTTGCTCTCACCTTAATGTTCTTTGCAGTATCTTCTGTATTACTAGAGCCTGCAAAGCTGTAGTATCTCTCACCATCGGTAGTAAGCTGGATCTCTGCGCTGTCCTTGTCCCCGGTCTTCATCAGAAACAGATTATGGTTTTTTGCATAGGCAATCCAGGTGCTGTCGGGGGAATAAGATGCCCAGGAAGGCTTTTTTTCTTTTCCCACAGTGTCCTTTATCACCAGCCTCCGGGTGTTCATGTCATACAGGAACCTTATTGAATCGACCTGAAAGGTGAATTTTGTAGTGCTCTTCTTTTCAAATTTAAGTTCCTTCACCGGCAGGTCAAGCTCATTGTATGGATGCAATGTGAGTTTCTTCAGCTCTGAAGCCATATACCTTGAGTCGAAAAGCAGTTGTTTTGACCTGGCCTGGGCATCTACATAGTAGAATTTTTTCCCGGACGAGGTTTTATAAGAGTACCAGAATAAATCTGACTCTTCTATCCAGTTGGGATTTACAGAAAGGTCGCCGATGCGCGATGTGATGTTGTCGCTCCTGAATTTTTCCGCTGCCTTGAAATCAGCTTTCTGGGAAATAAGGTTCAGGCATAGCGAAAGATTCAAGACAAAAAAGATAATCTTTTTCATAACGAAAAGGTTAGGTATGTAAAGAAGTTAATTTTTTTTTATGCGTTTCGTCCTGCTCTCAGGGCTTTCACGTTCATTTCAGCGATCTCAGGGCTCTTCTTTGAGAATAGTTTCACCAAGGCATTCTCGAGGCTTTCGAATGGAAGGTCAAGATAATGCGAGGCGGCCCCAAGGATCACCACATTACCTGAACGCGCCGAACCGATCTGACGTGCAATCTCATCAGCATCTACAATTTTATGATTATCCAATTGCCTTATCCTGCTGAGGATATCTTCCACAGGAGGATAGTCGCCGATATTCATGAATGGTGTTGAGTTGGTGACCAGCCATCCAGATGCCGAAAGCCATGGCAGGTGCCTGAGCGATTCCATCGGCTCGACGGAAATTATCAGATCAGCTTTGCCATAAGGTATCAGATCAGAATGAACAGGCTTGGATGACAGCCTGAGGTGTGACTGGACATCTCCTCCCCTCTGGCTCATTCCATGAACTTCGGCCTGTTTGAGGTAAAGATCATTTTCAATTGCGGCAAGGCCGATGATTGCCGCAATTGACAATATCCCCTGCCCTCCTACTCCTGATAATATAATGTCGCTCTTCATGATTACTGTTCGCTGCTGAGATTCTTTGATACTTCGGCTTTTCTACGCTTTGATGCGGTCTGGATACATTCCCTTGCAGAAATTATTACCGAGACACCCTGATATTCGAATTCCTCCTGCATTACCAGTACATTTTCCGCGTGATTTTTCCTAAGGGGCACAATAGTCCTGATATGTTCCTGCTCAACGCCCAGCCCTTCGCAGATTCTTTCGAGCCGTCCGGTGGCATGGGATTTCTGTCCTCCGGTCATTGCCGTGGCTGAGTTATCCGAGATGATTACTGTGACCGGGGAGTTTTTAATTACTGCATCGAGCAACCCTGTCATGCCCGAGTGGGTAAAGGTTGAATCACCTATCACTGCAACAGAGGGCCTTAATCCTCCGTCGGCAGCACCGACCGCCATTGTGACCGAAGCTCCCATATCGACACAGGAATTTATTATGCTGTAAGGAGGCAGGGCTGCCAGGGTATAGCAACCGATATCCGAAAACACTCCAAGCGCGCCTGATGGTTTCAAAGCGTCGATAACTGCAAGGAAAGTGTCGGAATGACCGCATCCCTTGCAAAATGAGGGCGGCCGGGTTCTGACGACACCTGGTACCTCGAACAATGGCTCTGACTTAATTCCCAGTGCTTTGGCCACAATCGACGGATTCAATTCACCTTCTCTTGGGATTGCACCGTCGAGTCGTCCGTAAACCGACAGGCTGTTATCCAGGATTCCTCTCAGACCCTCCTCAATAATAGGGTATCCTTCCTCGAGAACAAGAACCTCCTCACATCGGCTGGTAAGGTCACTGATAATATCTTTCGGAAATGGGTAGCTTGTAATTTTAAGTACCGGAAAGCCGGGACCTTTATCCGGAAAGTTCTCCATCAGATAATTGTAAGTAATGCCGCAGGCTATTACGCCCAGTCTTCTGTTCTTTCCATCCTTGAACACATTGTATTTTGAAAGCCTGTTATCATACTTCAGGGATTCGTATGTAGCCAGAAGTGCATGATATTTCTTTCTTGCTATGGCCGGAAGAAGCACAAACTGCCGGGGATCTGAAGGAAGCTGAAAAGACTTCTGAGGAATTGCCGGTCTCCTTTTTATTGCCGACCGTGAATGGGCAAGACGTGTTGTTATCCTGAAAAGTACAGGAATCCTGAATTTCTCCGAAAGGTCAAATGCATCGCTTACCATGTCGTAGGCTTCCTGCTGGTTTGAAGGCTCAAAAACCGGCACAAAGGCGAACTTCCCGTAGAATCGCGAATCCTGCTCATTTTGTGATGAATGCATTGACGGATCGTCAGCAGACACAACCACGAGTCCTCCGTTAATACCCGTCACCGATGAATTGATGAAGGGGTCGGCAGCCACATTGAGACCAACATGTTTCATGGCCACCATAGCCCTTTTCCCTGTATATGACATGCCAAGAGCTGCTTCCATGGCTGTCTTCTCATTGGCCGACCATTCCCGGTGAATCCCCCGTCCTGCCGCCTCTTCTGACGACTGTATATACTCCATGATTTCGGTCGAAGGGGTACCGGGGTAAGCGTACATACCGCTCAGGCCGGCGTCAATTGCTCCCAGCGCAATTGCCTCGTCACCCAGTAATAGCTGTTTTTGCATAATGTATATCCTGTTGAACCAATCAAACCTTAAAATTAACGGGTACAAAATTACCTGAATAAGTTCAAATTTGAAATTTAGTTAAAAATAACCTAAAAGCTTTTAACGTTCCGTCCAATAATGTTTATTTTGCATGCACTGCTTGTAAGACTTCGTACTCATTTAAGGAATCAGGGATTGAAACGGTTTTTCCAAATAGCATTTTTACTTGTCCTGCCCTTGTGTCTCCTGAAAGGCCAGGCGCAGGAAACGGAAAGGTTTTTTCAGGTTAGCGGGATAATATCTGACGAAGAAAACAATCCGATGGCAAACGTGGGAGTTGTTTCCTTAAAGCTCAAAAGAGGTACTCTCAGCGAAAGAACCGGTATTTACAGTATCACAAGCACGCCGGGTGACACAATATTTTTCAGGGCGCTAGGTTTTAAGAGGAAACTGGTGATACTGCCAAACGATTTTACCGGACGTAATTTCAC
>JAFGXK010000113.1 GCA_016936695.1 Bacteroidales bacterium
ACGATGACTCAGGCCAATCTTGCAGAATATTTTGGGGTAGCCCGTCCTTCAATTGCCAGGGTGGTGTCGGAAATGGAGAACGATGGTATAATTAAGACCAGGGGACGTTCCTTGCGGATACTCAACCGTGAAAGGCTTGCCCTCCTTACCAGGGAATAGGCCTTGTTAAACAGGCCCTGATGAATCGGGTAGTGTAATTGTAAAGCAGGTTCCTTCACCCTCGCGGCTCTCCACACTCATGGTTCCGCCGTTAATCTTTACAAGCTCATGGCAAAGCTTGATGCCAAACCCTGTTCCTTTCTCATTCTCTGTTCCTGGTGTGCTCTCTATATCACTGGCAGTAAACAGTTCCTTCTGCTTCTCCTCCGGAATCCCGACTCCGTTGTCGCACACCTTCAACGAGATCCCTTCGTTTGTATTTGATTTGTCTTTTAACAGTATGCTTATCCTTCCCCCCCTGGGAGTGTATTTCACCGCATTTGAAAGCAGGTTCCTGATTATGATGTCCAGCAAATCCCTGTCGAAAAATGCCTTTGAGTTGCCAACCTGGGTGAAATTGACCTTGATTGACTTTTTGTCGGCAGTCTCTTTAAAAATGCTGAGATTAGTGAGAATGATATCGGCAAGGTCATGTTTCCCGGGAGCATATCTGATCTTGTCTTCCTGTCCTCTGCCCCACACGAGCATGTTTTCAAGAAGACTGATTACCTGCTGGGAGTATTCTATACTTGCATCTGCAAAAGAATCATATTTCTCCTTATACTCATCCTCCTTGAGCAGGTTGAGCATGTATAGGATGTTAACCACCGGGCTTCTCAGATCGTGGGCAATGACTGAAAAGATTTTGTTCTTCAGTTGAACTGTTTCCGAAAGCTTTTTGTTTTGCGCGGCTATTCTGATGTTCTGCTCCTCTATCTCTTCCTTGCGGGCAATAATCTCATGGGTGCGCTCATTGACGATCTTTTCGAGATGCCGGTTCAGGTAGGCGTGCTCTTTCTGCAGTTTCTCCTTCTCTGAATAAGCTTTTACCCATTTGTACAGGATCAGTACTGCCTGAATGAAAACAAACAAAACAATAATCTGGGTAAATATGTATCCCGAAAAAACTGCCTGCTTGCCAAGCGATATCCTGACATCGTTGACAGCAGCTGCGCCCAGCATGATAAATGTAAGAAAATAAAAGAAATCGATCAGATTACCCTTGATTACTCCTTTTACCGATTCAAAAAGTACAGTGGCAAACAGTATAACAAGCAGGGGATAAATTATAAAAGTCGCGTAACTGAAAATATCTACAGGAAAGGCTATTGTAATAACCGCTGCGACGGCGAGAATTATTGTTACCCATAAGGTAATGGTCCTGAAGCACTTTGAACGATAAAGGTTAAGTGCAAACCAGTACCATCCGGTAAGGATAACGTAAAGCCCAAGGTATTCCCATCTCACAATCCAATCCCAGCTTATATCCATTATGTTGTGGATCAAAAAATTGGATGTGAACAGAGGTCTTATGGCAAGTCCGGTTACGGCAATGCTGAAAAAAGCCGTCTGCTTGTCCCTTGAGAAAATGACAAAAAAGAAGAAAAAAAGAAGTGAAAAGGCCAGGAGGAAACTCATGGATGACCAGTCCTTTGCCCAGCCGGAGGCATAACTCTGCTGGATCTCATTGAAGGTGCCTATCTTCATTGGTATCCAGAATCCTCCCCTTCGGTGGTGAAAATTGGAAACGTTTATAACAATTTCAATTGTGTCGGTATCTGGAGTAAACCTGAAAAAGTGCTTTTCGTAATCAGGTTCGGTATAGTCTTTCGTAACACCAGGTATGCCATTCCTGCCCATCTTTTGTCCGTCGACATAGACTTCATAGGAAGAATCGAATACAGGCATGTCGAATGCCAGGGAGTTCCTGAACCCGGGGGGAAGCAGTATCCTTAAACGGTAAGTGGCAAAGCCCTTTCCTGTAGGCTTCAGGGGTTCAGCACTGTAACTGGTCCAATAGGAGGGGACCTGGCCAAAAAGATCGGGAACAGGAGGATTGGCCAGATAAAAATCCCTGGGAACCAGTTTCTTCGACCAGTAGAACTCCCATTCACCATTAAGCTTGAATATGAATTTGTTGCCGGCCGATTCCCTAAGGTCGATAATACCCTTAACGGCAGTTGGTTCAGCACCAATGGCCGTAACCAAAAAATGAGAAAGCAGGAAGTATATAAAAAAGGAAAGAAATGCTTTTTTCATTTAAGTCCTCTGTTTTCAAGCAGGGCCTCAATTCCTGGTTCTTTTCCCCTGAACGCAATATACATTTCGAGCGGATCCCTTGACCCTCCCTTCGAAAGGATCTCGTTTTCAAAACGAGAGGCCACTTCCCTGTTGAATATGTCGCCTGTCTCCTTAAAAGCCAGGAAGGCATCGGCATCAAGCATTTCGCTCCAGTAGTAACTGTAATACCCTGCAGCATAACCGCTGTTCCAGATATGATTGAAATAAGTCGGTCTGTATCTGGGTTTGATCTCAGGTATCAGACCGTATTTGTCGAGTACTTTCTTTTCAAATTCACGCACATTGATTTCAACAGGTTCGGTCATGGTATGAAACTCCATATCAAGAAGAGCGGCAGCAAGGAACTCGACTGTTCCGAAGCCCATATTGAATTTTCCCGCATTGTCGAGTTTTTCTATAAGCTCTGTCGGGATTACTTCTCCTGTCTGATAATGTAAGGCATATACCTTTAGTACTTCAGGTTCAAGAACCCAGTGCTCCATAATCTGTGATGGAAGTTCAACAAAATCACGTGCTACCGATGTTCCTGAAACTCCGGGGTAGGTTGAATTTGAAAGCAGCTGATGAAGGGCATGTCCGAATTCGTGAAACAAAGTGCTGGCTTCATCAGGAGTAAGAAGCGATGGTTTGCCGTCATTTGGAGGCGCGCTGTTTGTAACCATCGTCACCACAGGATGGATCATATTCCCGTTCCTGTCGCGGCTCTGCCCCCTGTAGGCTCCGCACCAGGCACCTCCGCGCTTGGACGAACGAGGATAATTATCGATCATAAGTACTCCGATATGCTCATTGTTACGCGTCACCTCATAGGTCACCACATCGGAATGGTATGAGGGGATATCCGTTCTTTGGGTGAATTCGAGATTATAAAGCTTGTTAGCCACATGGAACATGCCGTCAATTACGTTCTCTATCCTGAAATACGGCCTTGTGAGCTCATCGTCAAGAGCATACTTCTCTTTTTTGATCTTCTCGGTGTAATACCACCAGTCCCAGGGCTCAAGTTTGAATTTTCCGCCTTCCTTGTCAATTATCTCCTGCTGTGCTGCAGCTTCCGCCTTTGCAACAGGCAATGCTGCAGTCCATACCTGCCCTAGGAAATCGAGAACCCTCTCAGGTGTTTTTGCCATGTTTCTCTCGAGGACGAAATCGGCATATGTTTTATAACCCAGCAGCTGTGCCCTCTCCAGCCTCAGCCGTGCTATCCTGGCTGTTATCTCGTTGTTGTCAAATTCATTGCCATTGTCACCTTTCATGAAGTAGGCAGTGAAAAGCTGTTTCCTCAGTTCACGGTTCTCAGCATACTTCAGGAAGGGTTCCATTATGGGATACTGTATGGTAAATGCCCATTTACCCTTCTGATTCATCTTTTCTGCTGTTGAAGCAGCCTGGGCTATTACACCTTCGGGAAGACCGGCAAGATCCTCCTTCTTGTCGATGAGCAGAGTGAAATTATTTGTCTCTGCCAGAAGATTCTGACCAAACTGTACCGAAAGAGTTGACATTTCTTCGTTTATCTTTCTCAGTTTGTCCTTGTCTTCGGGCGACAATTCCGCACCGCTTCTTACAAATCCCTTGTAAGTGTCATCAACTATTTTCTTTTCCTCTCCGGTCAGTTCGAATTTATCCATGTTCTCATAAACCGATTTGATCCTGAGGAAAAGGGTGTCATTCAGGTTGATGTCATCCCTGTGCTTCGACATAAGAGGTGCCATCTCCATGTTTATTGCCTGAAGCGAATCGTTTGTATGGGCTGAGTTAAGGGCTCCGAATATCCGGCTTACCTTTGTAAGAAGTTCACTGCTGTATTCAAGTTCTTTTATCGTATTTTCGAAGGTCGGTTCCTCCTTGCTGGTAACGATTTTTCTGATAATTGCCTTTTGTTCTTCAAAGCCTTTCAGGTAAGCTGGCTTGAAGTGTTCCGGCCTTATTTGTTCAAAGGGAGGAACACCGAATGGCGTATTGAATTCATTCAGAAGGGGATTATCGCTCGTTTCCTTCTTAGTGCACGAGGAAATAATGACTGAAGCCATAACGATGAGCAAAGCTAGTTTCTTCATATCGGGAATTA
>JAFGXK010000114.1 GCA_016936695.1 Bacteroidales bacterium
CGAGGCTTTTGTAAGCATGTAGAGCATCAGCCCGGCCAGCCCTTTCGAGGTTACGGTGTTGATGGGCGATAATCCGCTGCCATCCTCAATGAAGAATCCTGATGTGTCAGCTCCAGTGCCCTGAAGAAAACCGTACAGAACCTCAATCCCCGACCTTGTGGTCCCTTTTCCTTTGATTTGCAGGCCTATCTCCTTCAAAAGATGTTCTGCATAAAGGTTGACGCTTTCGTGGTTAAGCACTTCAACTATTGATGCAAGGGGAGGGGATTCAACTTCATCCAGAAGAATCATTTCCGGGGCGATAGCATTTTCAATCCGGTAGGTTGAAGGTGCCTGTCCGACCTCAATATCTGCAGAATCGAGCATACGGTCAAAAAGTCTTGCCATAAGAAGGGGAGGGTCGGGAATCGAGGCTTTTAGTACGAAATCCTCCCTGTTTGCGGGTATGGAACCGGCAATCCATCCATAACTGCCATAGGGCGAGGAAAAAACATATCCCTTGTCGGTGGTTCCATAGGAAATAAGCTGATTTGAGAGGTCATATCTGCAGATATCCGGCATAACGCCGGTAATCTCCGGAACTGACCCTGCCTCTGAGGTTCTGAAATGGATATGGAAGGTGTTGTCGAACAATGACAAACCATAGACTCCTGCACCATAATAATTTCCGATATCTTCCCACAGCCAGCCGGATGGTACGGGCTGGTAATCATACCTAGAGTCGTCACAAATTACTCTGCCGTTTATGGTTTTGATCCCAGACTCCTTAATCTTATGTATCCAGGTGGATAGGAAGCTGTCGTAATGTTCACTGAAGTACGGAGAACCAAGGGAAGGATCGCCTCCTCCCTGTATGATTATGTCACCCGAAAGAACTCCCGTATTTTTATTTAGATTGCCAGAATATCCCAGGAGAGTATGGAAGCTGTATTCAGGTCCAAGAAGTTCCAGTGCTGCTGCTGATGTTACGACTTTCAGAACAGATGCAGGAGTGAGACTTTCGCCTGAATTATATTCCCATACTGAAGTCCCGTCTTTCGTATTTAAAATGCATCCGGAAAATGAAGCGCCTGACATTACCGGGTTGGCCAGAAGGGATTTCAGTGCTCTTTCCTGACCGGAGACTGCTACAGAGAGCAAAATGAGAAGTAAAGTCTGGTATTTCTTTGATGTGATCATCAGGTTTTATTCTGTTTAAGCGTTGACAGGAGGCCACAGGCAGCATTTATATCGACTCCTCTGCTGGCTCTTATTGTTGCAATGATTCCCTTTGCATTGAGGGCATCGCGGAAAGCGACTGTTTCCTCCTCTCCAGGGCTTGAGAATTCTGATCCCGGAACAGGGTGAAACCTGATGATGTTAATCCTGCATTTGATGCCGTTCAGTATCCGCGCAAGCTCCCTGACATGCCTGGGAGTGTCATTAATTCCCTTGAAGAGTATGTATTCGAAAGAAACCCTTCTTTGTTTGTTGAAATCGAAGTTTCTAATGATGTTAAGGACCTCCTCTACTGTGTTGGTCCTCTGAATCGGCATCAGTTTACTGCGTTCCTCATCGAACGGGGAATGAAGACTGACGGCAAGATGACAGCGGCTTTTTTCAAGGAACTCATTCAGCCTGTTCAGTATCCCTACTGTGCTTACAGTAATACGGGACGGGCTCCATCCATAACCCCAGTCACTTGTAAGGATATCAAGACTTCTTAACACTTCATTCAGGTTATCAAGGGGTTCTCCCATTCCCATATACACCATATTAGTAATCTGTCTGTATTCAGGAAGGCTGCGGAACTGGTTGAGAATCTCATTTGAGGACAGGTTTCCCTGGAATCCCTGCTTACCTGTCATGCAGAACACACATCCCATTTTGCATCCGGCTTGTGAGGAAACGCAGATAGTAGCTCTGTCTTTTTCAGGGATGAAAGCAGTTTCTATAAACTTGCCGTTCAGAACACTGTAAAGGTATTTTTTAGTTCCGTCGGAACTGACTGAAGTCTGCAGCGGTTCGGCTAATCCCATCTCATAATACTCCAAAAGCACCTCTCTCATTTTTATTGAGAGGTTTGTCATTTCACTAATTGACCTGATCTTTTTCCGGTACAGCCAGTCCGCGATTTGCCTTGCAGCAAATCCAGGCATTCCGACCCGCTTTGCAACAGCAATAAGTTCGTCTAATGTCTTTCCGTATAGTTTTTCCTTTTGCATTATGGTGCCTGATGGCTGATCTGGTCTGATTGCCTGGTATATTTATTTTCAGAAAGGTTCCGGTCCTTTGTGTTATTTTCAGTTGAATCCGTATGCTGCCCTTTTAAGGTCACTTACAGACCTGAAGGGTTTGGGCGGTTTCAGGTAAAGGTTCAGGTGATTATAAATTTTCATACGGATTTCCCTGGCCTCCCTGTAATCCATTCTGTCGAATGAATGTCCGCCCGGCAGATCGTTAAATATCTCATATGAGAAGTTCTTCTTTCCATCTGCTTTTAAGGATTTGATAAGATGTTCAACTTCAAGAACATTGACGTCCTCATCGATAGTGTTTGTATGGATCAGCAAAGGGGTGTTCTGATAACTTGATGTTTGCCATGCAGGTGATCTTTTCCGGTACTCTGCGACGTTCTGGTCGGCAGGTAAGCCGATTGCCGCCTGTTCCGAAAAGAGGTCCCTGTATTCCTGGTCTTTATATCCCATCCGTGCTATCAGGTCGCTTACTGGTACTCCTGCGAAGGCAACCTTGTAATTCTCGGGATATTCAAAAATATTCAAAAGAGCGATATATCCTCCGTGACTCCAGCCGACGATTCCTACCCGGTCGCTGTCGACAATGGAATAATTTTCAATCATATATCGTCTGCTGGCATCAACATCCTGCACTTCCAGGCCTCCGTAATCGATCCTGTTGTACATTGCCGCACCATATCCGGTAGAACCCCTGTATTCAGCTGCAGTGATAATGTAGCCCTGGCTGATCATCTCCCTGATTATATGTGTGTAATAAGTGTCAAAATCAGCATGAACACCTCCATGGGGGAATACGAGCAGGGGATATTTTTTTCCCGGATCAGCGTCTTTCGGAATGAAAACATAGTTCCAGAATTTTACAGGATTCCCTGCGCCCTGGGCAGCGGGATTTGCCTCCTTGGCAAGGGGCGGACCTGTTATATACACCTTGTCGACGAAGGCAATATCACCCACCTTATTGTACCAGTAAACGTCATCAATCTTTTTTTCAAGGACATCTAGCCTGTGGTCCAGGTCTTCAAAATTTGCGCCGACCTGTTTTATGGCATTCATCAGCTCTGTGTGTCCCGGTTGGGCTGAAAGCCAGTGAGGAAGGAGTATCATCAAAATGATGGTAATGACCGGTAATTTTTTCATTGTGATGTGATTTTATGTATCTGGATCATTTTAAGCTGAACCGGAAATAAGAAAGAGGTAATATAATCAAAATCTCAATATCAGATTTCAACTGTTCCTTCGAAAACGAAAGTGGCCGGGCCACACAACTTTATTTCTGTAATCAGATCAGACCTGATTTCAAATTCAACTTTTAGTTCACCTCCCCTGGTCCTTACATTTACCGGAGCACTGACAAAATGACCTGACAATACCGAAGCAATGGCAGATGCTGTAACCCCTGTACCGCACGATAATGTCTCGTCCTCGACTCCCCGTTCAAAAGTTCTGACAAAGATCCCATCTTTTTGAATTTCAACGAAATTCACATTGGTCCCTCCGGGTTTAAACTCATCTGACCACCGGATCTTTCTTCCTTCAGAAAATACATCAAGGTTGTCCAGGTCACTTGTGAACACAACATAATGGGGAGAGCCAGTGTTTATGAAATAATTGCCGGATATCTTGCTTGTGTTCTTCACATCACTCATTGTCAGCCGTATAATATTGTTTTCCGAAAGTGCTTCATGTATTCCGTCGGGGGCCATGAAGCGCTGGCTGGTTCCGGCAATACCATGTTTAAGGGCAAACGCGGCAGCACATCTGCCGCCGTTTCCGCACATCGTTCCCCTGAAGCCGTCGGAATTAAAATAAATCATCTCATAATCATATCCATCCAAAGCGCCGATAAGTATCAGTCCGTCAGCACCAATGCCGAATCTCCTGTCGCAAAGGCGGTTTATTAATGCGGAGTTTCCGGGATTAAAAACGCTGTTACGATTGTCTATGATAATGAAATCGTTGCCAGTTCCCTGGTATTTGTTAAAAGCTGTTACCATCAGTGTTAAATAGTTGTTAAATATTTGTCAGTCATTAATAAACAACGTAAAAATGCACAAACTTTGTGAACAGAAACGACTGGAAATGGTTACAAATATATGAATCTTTTATAAAGGCATTATATTTGAATCAGGATACCAGAAATTAGATAAAGTTTAACCATAATACACGATAGTTATGAAAATGAAATATTTGTTTGGTAGTTTGCTAATGGCAGTACTTGGTGCAGCTATTGCTTTATTTGCATATACCAGGATAATTGACAGGCCGGACTCGGTTCAGACACGGGAGAGTACGCGGCAGGCAGAAAGGAATACCGAGGCGTTGCTTACTTCGCTTTCGATGCAGGAAGGTCAGGTTGATTTCACATATGCGGCCGAGATGACGGTTCATGGGGTTGTACATGTACGTACCAAAAGTATGGTCTCCCCGCAGGCTTCCAATCCCTTCTGGGAGTATTTTTATGGTGACCGCTACACTCCGCGTCCCAGGGAAGTAAAGGGATATGGGTCAGGCGTCATTATTTCTGAAGACGGATATATTATTACCAACGACCATGTAATAGACGACGCCGAGAACGTTGAGGTAAGGCTGAATGACAAGAGGGTGTTTGAAGCAAGGATAATAGGTAAGGATCCCAGTACTGACATTGCCCTGCTTAAGATTGAGGCCAAAGGTCTGCCCTTCATAAAGTACGGTGATTCTGACAAGCTCAGGCTTGGTGAGTGGGTTCTTGCCGTGGGTAACCCTTTCTCGACCAGTGAGCTGGATCTAACCTCGACTGTTACAGCCGGAATTGTAAGTGCGAAAGGGAGAAACCTCAATATACTTGACAGCGAGCTCAGAATCGAATCATTTATTCAGACTGATGCGGCTCTCAACATGGGAAACAGCGGAGGCGCACTTGTTGATACCAAGGGATTGCTGGTCGGAATTACATCTGCAATTGTATCTCCCAGCGGGGCTTATGCGGGCAATTCTTTTGCCATTCCTGTAACCCTAGTTAAGAAGGTAGTGGAGGATCTTAAGCAGTACGGGGAAGTACAGAGAGCAATAATAGGAGTCAACATTACGGAAGTGACTCAGGAAGACGCTGAGAAACTGAAACTCTCCGAAGTCAAGGGAGCACGGATATCAGGAATTGTTCCTGACGGCGCCGCCGAAGCTGCCGGCCTGAAGGAAAATGATATAATAATCAGGTTTGAAGGCAAGGATGTCAATTCCCCTTCCGAACTTCAGGAGCATGTCAGCCGCAAGCGGCCCGGTGAAAAGGCAAATGTCACTTACATAAGGAATGGCAGGGAGTTTACGGTACCTGTGACAATGAAGAATGTAGCAGGAAATACCAATATTGTAACACCAGGTATGGGAGCAGGTCCTGTAGTTTACGGTGCCCGTCTGGAGCCACTGGAGCCGGGCGACATGAAAAAATTTGATATTGATCATGGGGTGAAGGTCACCGAAGTCAATGATGGCAGGTTCAGGGACCTCGGGATAAAGAAAGACTATATAATCCTGAGTGTGAACGGAAAGAGAGTAAAATCAGCTTCAGATGTACGCCAGGCAACCTCCGACGGGAAGGAGTTGAGATCTATCGAAGGTATACAATCGAATGGCACCATGTTTAGCTACTCATTCAGGAATTAATTA
>JAFGXK010000115.1 GCA_016936695.1 Bacteroidales bacterium
CTAGTGTTATGTTAAATATAATTTGACGTATATTTAAAATATTTTTGTATATTTGGGAAAAATATACAAATGATACGGTATAAAATTAAACTAACCAAAAACGAAGTAGAAGAACTTATGAATATAATCAATAAAGGTTCACATACTTCACAGACGTTCCGAACTGCTTACATTCTATTAAATTGCGATGAAGGCAAGTACTCACAGAAAGTGACCAACGAGCAGGTGAGCAAAGTTCTTAAGGTTGGTATGCGTACAATAGACAGGGTTAAGAAAAAATTCATTGACGAGGGTTTGGATGCCAGTCTTGAGAGACGACCAACAAGCCGGATTTATGACAGAAAAACAGATGGAGATATGGAGGCCAAATTGGTAACTCTTTGTTGCAGTGAACCGCCAAAAGGATATGCAAAATGGTCATTAAGATTATTGGCGGATAAAATGGTAGAATTAAAATATGTAGAGAGTATATCTCATGTGACAGTGAGAAGCGTTCTAAAAAAAACGAACTTAAGCCTTGGAAAATAAAAGGCTGGGTTATTCCTCCGGAGCAAAGCGGTGAGTTTGTTGCAAATATGGAACGGGTGCTGGATGTTTACAAAAGACCTTATGATAAAGACTATCCGGTGATATGTATGGATGAATCACCAAAGCAGTTAATAGAAGAAGCAAAACTATCGATTGGAATGAGGCCAGGATATGAAGCAAGGGTAGATTATGAGTATATACGGAATGGTGTTGTAAATATTTTCATGGCAAACGAACCACTTAAAGGGAAGCGGTTAGTTGAAGTAACAGAATTTAAAACCAAGAAAGAATGGGCAATGTTCATAAAGGGAATTGCAGATGAGCATTACCCCAGAGCAAAGCGAATAACATTAGTGATGGATAATTATAATACTCATGGAGCATCGGCTTTTTATGAAACATTCAGACCTGAAGAAGCAAAAAGATTATGGGACAGGTTTGAATTTGTGTATACACCAAAACATGGTAGCTGGCTTAATATGGCTGAGATAGAGCTGCATGTACTAAACGGGCAATGTTTAAACCGGCATATTCCCACGATGGTTAAAATAAAAGAGGAAGTAGAGGCTTGGGAAAACAACCGGAACAACAAAAAAAGTAAGATAAACTGGCAGTTCACAAATAAGCAGGCAAGAGTGAAATTAAAGAGATTATATCCGTCAATTTATAATTAACATAACACTAGTTTTCATCGCTTTGTTTTTTTATGGTTTAATATTTAATCCGGTTCAAAGGAAAACCATAATCGTGCGCGATAAAAAAATAAGGTGCTGAGCAGGCTGATCCTGATGCGGAACCGTAAATAAACGTGACTGAACCGGAAACAGGTGTCTAAAAGTATTGATTTTAGGCAAAATTATCTGAACTTTGGCCGAGTTTAAAAAAAGAGCGGATGTCCCACGACCGGCATTACAAACTTGTAAGCAGCTTGAAGCCTGGAAAAATCGCTCTGCCTGTGTTGATCGGGCTAGGAGTTGTTTTTTGGCTGATCGTAAAGGAGATAGACTCCGATGTAATGAGTCAGATCAGATTTACATGGAAGTCGGTATTCTGGCTTTTTGTTGCCTGGTTATGCATGGTTGGAAGAGATCTCGGATATATGATCCGCATCAGAATATTATCCGAGAAAGATCTGAACTGGAGGCAGGCATTCAGGGTGATTATGCTGTGGGAATTTACATCGGCCCTTTCTCCGTCGACGGTGGGAGGAACGGCATTAGCAGTGGTCTTCATACATAAGGAAGGGATATCTGTAGGAAGAAGTACATCAATAGTCCTTGCCACTTCGTTCCTGGATGAGTTATATTTCGTGATCATGTTCCCACTGATCCTGTTAATGGTGGGCAGCGATGTCCTTTTCACCACATCTCTTCAGGGAACAGGAATTGCTCTGCTCAACAACCTTGTAATAGTGGCTGTTATAGGTTATGTTGTAATCCTTGCATGGGTTCTTCTGGTTGGATATGGCCTGTTCATCAATCCCGTTAAAATAAGGAACGTCATTATCTGGTTCTTCAAGCTTCCCCTGCTCAAAAAGTGGCACGAGTCAGCGGTAAAAACCGGGGACGACATCGTTGAAAGCTCACAGGAGCTTAAAAAGAAACCATTTTTTTTCTGGATTAAGGCATTTACCGCTACTTTTCTGTCGTGGACCTCAAGGTATTGGGTGGTCAATGCCATACTGCTCGGTTTTTTTATCGTGAAAGATCATCTGCTAATCTTCGCCCGCCAGCTGGTGACCTGGATCATGATGATAATCAGCCCTACACCAGGGGGCAGCGGATTTGCCGAACTGATACTTGGAAGATTCATCTCCGACGCAATCCAGGCTGATCCGGCAATTGTCGGAAGCCTTGCTCTTGCTATAGCAATAATTTGGAGGATTGTAAGTTATTATCCTTACCTGATTATCGGTGCTTCAATAGTTCCTGGCTGGATTCAGAAAAAGTTCGTCAGGCAGGCAAAGAAGAGGTAAGTGTACATAGCTGAAAAATGAGCGAGGAAATCCTTAAGGCATTAATGGAGTTGTTTGCTCTTGTCGTAAGACAGGATGGCGGATTTCTTGAAAAAGAGCGCGAGTATGTCGCCGGCTTTCTCGAAAAGCAGCTGAGCTCGAACCTTATGATCAGGTACCTGCTCATGTTCGACGAATACATCGGGCCGTCAAATACCGGAGAAGAGATTCCCAGCAACGATTTCCCGTCGGTTCAGGATTCGGAAAAAATCCTCAACATTTGCAGTAAGATTAACAGAACACTAAACAGGAAGCAGAAGACAATCGTACTCATCCGCCTTTATGAACTTGTCAATTCCAGCAAAAGATACACTCCGCGCCGGCAAAAGGTAATTTCCATCGTTGCCGAAGTGTTTAAGACACTTCCTGATGAAAAAAAATCAATCGAGGAATTTGTCCTCTGCACTGAACCGCAAAGAATCCGGGATCCACATATAATTGTCCTTCAGCCGGGCACAACGGTTTGTGAACTGTGCCACAAGATGCATGAAGGATACTCCGACACCTGGATTTTGTTTCTCAGGATCCCCAGTGTCGATCTCTGCTTCACCAGGTATTTCGCTAATGAACAACTTCTTCTGAACGGAGTTCCCGTCGGATCGCTGGCAATCCATTCTTTTCCCAAGGGCAGTTCGTTGCGACTGCTGAACAGACAGGCATTTTACTATAGTGATGTCAGTTCGAAATTCCTTTCGGAAAAAATCACGCAGAAGATATCTTTTAATGTAACCAAGATAAGCTACAGGCCCGACAACAAGCACCGTACCCTTGTGAATGTATCCTTATCGGCCGAACAGGGGAACCTGGTAGGTATTATGGGGGCCAGCGGTTCAGGAAAGACAACCCTGCTTAACCTGATGTCGGGAATACTGGAACCTTCATCGGGAACAGTAACTCTCAACAGCCTTGACATAGTGAAGGACAAGGAGAAACTCGAGGGGGTAATGGGGCTTGTTCCGCAGGATGACCTGCTGATAGAAGAACTTACGGTGTTTGAAAACCTCTACTATGCCGCCTGCCAGTGCTTCGGAGGAATGTCAGAGAAAGTGATCATCAGAACCGTGGAAAAAACTCTCGGTTTGCTTGGGCTGTCAGACAAGAGCGACCTGAAGGTGGGAAGTCCCCTTAAAAAAGTGATATCAGGAGGACAACGCAAGAGACTGAATATTGCACTGGAACTTATCCGCGAACCTTCGGTACTGTTCCTCGATGAACCAACATCGGGACTCTCATCCAGGGATTCGGAGAACATTATGGATCTCCTCAGGGAACTGACCCTGAAGGGGAAACTTATTTTCACAGTCATTCATCAGCCCTCTTCGGACATCTTCAAGATGTTCGACAAGGTGGCAATACTCGATCAGGGGGGATACCTTGCCTACTTCGGCAACCCGGTTGAATCGGTAATTCATTTCAAATCACTCGATTATCAGATAAATGCCACTCAGGGCGAGTGCCCCTCATGCGGCAGTGTAAACCCGGACACGATATTCAAGATAGTTGAAGCGCAAGTAGTGGATGAGTTTGGAAACTACACTGATAAACGAAAGGTCAAACCCAGGCAATGGGCTACCAGATTCAAGATATTGAACACCGCCGAACCTGTAAAGGAAGTTACTGAAGCTCCCGGAAAGAACCTTGCCAAACCGGGCATGCTGAGGCAATACCTCCTCTACATGGCACGCGACCTTAAAAGCAAAATGTCGAATATCCAGTATGTTACGCTTACTCTGCTGGAAGCTCCGGTGCTTGCCTTTATGCTTGCCTTCATAATAAAATACATCCCTGATCCTGATTCTGATGCGTATCACTTTTCAGGAAATGATAACATTCCCGTATATATCTTTATGAGTATCATAGTCGCAGTATTCCTCGGACTCACGATAAGTGCAGAGGAAATATTCCGCGACCGCAACATGCTTAGGAGGGAAAGGTTCCTTAATCTGAGCAGGAACAGCTATCTGCTCTCAAAAGTCACAATACTGATGGGCATCTCGGCCATTCAGTCGCTGCTTTTTGTTGTTGTGGCAAATCCGATTCTCGGAATAAAGGGCATGTCAATGACATACTGGCTTGCCCTGTTCGCCTCCGCCTTTACCGCCAATATGATCGGACTTATCATTTCGGCATCATTCAATTCGGTGATCACAATATACATCGTGATCCCTCTTCTGCTGATCCCGATGATGGTGCTCAGCGGCGCGATGTTCTCATTCGACAAGCTGAACCGTACCATCACCCGGCCCGACAAGGTGCCGCTTATTGCCGAATTCATGCCTACCCGCTGGACCTACGAAGCTCTTATGGTAAGCCAGTTCAAGGACAACAGGTACAGTTCGCTCGTCTATACCGCTGATGGGGATACATATTACTCCCTTCAGAAAAAAATCAGCCAGGCTGACTTCAATACGGTTAACCGTCTTCCTCATCTGTCAGCAATACTTGAGACTGTTTCTGAGGAATACGATCTGCCCGAAAAGAAGAAAAACGCGGAGGACGACCTGGCCCTGATACGGAATGAACTCGGCAAAATTACAGCCACTACAGGAACCGGTGTATTCAGTCAGATTAACGAGCTTTATCCCGGGAGATTCAACCGGGCTGTCGCCGGCTCCCTGTCGGAATACCTGAAAGAGCTTGCCCTCTTCTTCAACAATCAGGTTAATGAAGCTGAAAGGATAAAGGATGAGTTTGTCAACCTCAACAAGGACAAGCTGAAAAAGCTGGAAAAGAACTATTACAATTATAAACTTGAGGAAATAGTAACCAGGTATTATGACCCCGATAAGATAATAACCTTCAGAAACTCTCTCATCCAGAACACCGATCCGGTTTATCTCGACCCTGCCGAACGAGGACTCCTGAATTTCAGAACCCATTTCTTCGCGCCTTCAAAGAATATAGGCGGAAAAAGAGTTGACACTTATACTTTCAATATAACCGTGCTTTTTTTAAGCTCATTTCTGCTTTATCTGATATTATATTTTGATCTCTTATCAGTGACAGTCAAAAAGATTGCCAGATACCGGACACGAAAAACGGACTGAAATGACTGGTAAATGTGTTTTTTTATATTTTTGTATTAACCAATAGATAATCCTTCATGAAAGGAAGAGCATTTTTTCTGGCCCTCGTGGCGGGCCTGGCATTGTGTGCATGCCATAACAACACGAAGAAATCTGGTGAATTCAAGCTGGCAGGTTCTGAAACAATGTATCAAGCAATCGTGCCGGAGGATGATTTCACTTCAGATATCTCAATGAATTTCTCATCACCCGTCGAGATAGCTAATCTGCTTCAGATTCAGGGGGTACCTTTTTCACAGGGATACCTCGCTTCATCATTGAAGGCGACCGATCAGACTTCATCATTTGACAAGGCGATTGCAATGGGTATACTGGGCGCCGACCTTGGCTACCTTAACATATATGAGAAGACAGGTAATTCCATAGAGGTCCTTTCGTCGATCAGGAAGCTTGCCGAAGGACTGAACGTGGGGCAGTATTTCGACTTTGAAACCATTAAAAGGCTTTCGCTGAGCAAATCAAACCTCGATTCACTCCTTTTCCTGTCCATCGACTCCTACAACCAGATTGACAGATATCTTACTGAAAACAACCGTGGTCAGTTGTCGGCACTGATTATAATAGGAGCCTGGATCGAAGCTCAGTACCTTGCAACACAAGTAATAAGGATTTATCCCGATCATCTGCTGAGAGACCGTATCGGGGAACAGAAGAATTTCCTGAGTGAGTTGATAAGTATGGCGGAACCATATTGCAGCCTTGACCGGCAGTTTACCGAACTGTGCTCCCAGTTGAAAGAGATCTCCTCAAAATACGACGAGGTGGAAATCAGTTATACCCAGGGCGAACCCGTCAGCTCTGAAAAGGATGGCGGCCTGTTGGTAACTCAGACCGGGACCAGCAAAGTCGAAATGACGGATGAACAACTTGAAGCCATTATAGATGTAACTGAAAAAATTAGAAATCTACTGATTATCAAATAACTACCATGAAACGACTTTTTCTTGGATTACTGATGCTGCTGCCAGCGATTGCATTTATTTCCTCGCAGGCTCCACATGATCCGCTTGTGAGCAAATGCCTGCAAAGTATCGGACCGAATGCAAAATATCTTAAGGATTTCAGAATCCAGCTGGGAGAAAGTTCAGCCGGAGAAACTTTCAGATACAAAGCCAGTATGTTCTTGTGGAAGGATACAAAATACAGGTTTACCCTTTGCACTTCGGATAACTCAAAAGGCCAGCTGATACTAACCGTAAAAGACAAAGACAACAATAATATAGCGTCATCTGTAGACTTCAACTCCGGAACCGTTTATGCCTACATCGATCTGATATGCAACAGAAGTGAAGTCTACCAGATATGGTTTGACTTCAACCAAGGGCACTCAGGGTCGGGAGTGGTTATTGTGTCGATGATCCAGTAGCCTATAGAAAATAATATACCGTCTGGGCGGTAGCTGCAAGCAGGAACAATAATGTCAATATAATCCCGGGGACTCTCTTAGCCCTTGAAAAAACGAAATAGTGTGTAAGAAAATAACAGGGAGGAATAATCAGCAACCAATGCATCTCACCTGATACAGACCCTGAAAATATTGTGATGCCCAAAGCAATAAAAAAAGTCCAGAAAAGCAGTATTAAGGTCTTCCTCGATTTTATTTTCTTCATGTTAAGCGCCGGCAAAAGCTGAGCTACAGCAATAAGTATCATTATCGCGGCGATAATAATAATCGCCAGTTTCACCCCGGTTACATGAAAACTGATCTCCTTCCCAAAAAGATTCCACGAAACGGCTGAAAGCTGTTCCGGCATATTCTCTCCAGAAACATACATAATTCCATACACGATAAATAGCGGGGTGGCAATTCCCAGAACTGAAATGATGATTTCTTTCAGGCTGACCGTTCTGAGAATGACAATACCCGCAAGAAGGAGGATTCCCATCCATATAAGGGGTGCATAGAAGAGGCTGCCTGTGCCGATCAGTATACCTGCGTCGAAAAAAGAGAATGCCGTACCATACACCTTGTACGACTCAACTATACTCCTGATTCCAAGTATGAGGAAAACTGCGGCCGGAAGAACCGGATTGAGCAGCTGAAATTCGGGAAAAATGGCAGTCAGCAGTGCATAAACGATCGCGGGTAGGAAAGTCCGCTCGCTGATAAAGAAGGCGCTGGTATTGAAATTTACAAGCAGATAGGAGACAAGCAGGGTAAGAAAGAATGCAGTAGTGACACTGAAAAGGGCGCTGACATCAGTCACCGACAACAGTATCCTGAAAAGAGGCATTGGCATTTCATTATATCCCAAAGCGGAAGGAACCCTTGGATGCAAAAATGCTCCGAGCCATGTCAGGAAAAAAATGACTACGATAAGCATCAGCACATCGGGCCCTGTCTGCCTGAATTTTCTTAAAAACATATAATGTCAGATGTCAAATCCGATATCTTTTCTGTAGTACATGTTCCTGAACGAAATTGATCCGGCTTTCCTGTAAGAAGCTTCCAGGGCTTCCTTCATCGATCCGCCGCGGCAGCTGACTGCAAGCACCCGCCCACCTGAAGTAAGCACCCTGCCGTCGAGAATTTTGGTCCCAGAGTGAAAGATCATGCAATCATCCCTGACCTCAATCCCTGTTATCTCAATCCCTTTTTCATAAGGCCCCGGGTAACCGCCCGATGCAAGCATTACAGTCGTCACATAATTATCTTCGATCTCCAGCGGTCTCCTGTCGAGATCACCCTTTGCCACGCCTTCGAAAAGCTCATAGAGATCCGATTTGATTCTGGGTATCACAACTTCGGCCTCCGGATCGCCCAGCCGTGCATTGTATTCGATAACGTATGGCTCGCCGCCGACATTCATAAGTCCGAAGAAAATAAATCCCTTGTAATCAATGCCTTCATCCCTCAGCCCTCTGACAGTCGGAATGATGATCCTGTTTTTTACCTTCTCCATGAAATCCTTACCTGCAAAAGGAACAGGCGACACTGCACCCATGCCTCCCGTGTTCAGCCCCGTATCTCCCTCCCCTATTCTCTTGTAATCCTTTGCTTCGGGAAGAAGCTTCCACGACCGGCCATCAGTTACAATAAATACCGATAATTCAATGCCCTTCAGAAATTGTTCAATTACCACTTTTTCGCCTGCATCACCGAATTTTCCGCTTATCACGGCATTCACCTCCTCTACGGCTTCATCGAAATTGCTGCAGATAATCACTCCCTTGCCAGCCGCAAGCCCATCGGCCTTAATGACATAAGGCGGATTAAGGGTAAGAAGAAAATCTCCCGCTTCGCTGGCATTTGTCCTGTCGAAAGTTTTGTAAGCAGCTGTGGGAATATGATGCCTGACAAGAAAGGCTTTTGCAAAATCCTTGCTCCCCTCAAGGCGTGCTGCCGATTTCACCGGACCGATCACAGGGACATCAACCAGTAGTTCGTCGTGAAGGAAATAGTCATGGATTCCTGCCACAAGCGGGGCTTCAGGGCCTACGACCACCATCCCTATCTCGTGCGCTATGACAGCTGTTTTCACGGCCTCCTTATCCTCCGGATCAATCCTGAGATTTGTCCCGATCGCATGGGTGCCGGCATTACCCGGTGCAATGAAAATCCTGCTGACCTTCCTGCTTTGGGCAAGCTTCCAGGCAATGGCATGTTCCCTGCCCCCTGATCCCAGAATTAGTATGTTCATCTGACAAGAATTAAAGGCTGTTCAAAAGTAGTATTTCGTCACAATAAATAAAATCAGACAGGTATCTAATTGTCTGAAAAGAGACCGGTGGTGAAATTATACCCTTCCGACCGGGCATAACTGATGAACTCATCGAGAAAGGAGAGAACGGAGGATGATGCCGTGTCGTGCAAGACGATTACCGATCCCGGCCTTATCTTTATCTTCAGTATCTCAAGTACCCTGTCCCCGCCAAGCCTGCTGTCAAAATCATATGGCATGAGGTCCCAGAATACTATTCTGTAACTGCCGGACAGCTCCCTGTACTGCCGCGGCCTGATCCTTCCCCAGGGCGGGCGGAGCAGTGTGCCTGAAGTGAATGAGACTGCTGCGTCAAAATTCCTGAGATAAACCTGGGTATTGGTCTTCCAGCCGTCGAGGTGGCGGTACCCGTGGTTACCAACCAAATGACCTTCTGATTTTATCCTGGTTACAAGCCCGTGATTTATTTCAGCTGCACTTCCGCAACAGAAAAAGATGGCTTTAACGTTACGCGCGGAGAGGATATCAAGTACTGCCGGAGTGGTTTCAGGATCGGGCCCGTCGTCAAAGGTGAGACATAACAGCCTTTCATCCGTCCTGATCCGGAAGATTGCTCCGGGCAGGAACAGCCTGATAAAAAACAAAGGTCTGAACAGCCTCATCGGATGTTATCTTCCCGAATACAATACACTATAATACCTGTTAATATCTGATGTCATTGAATTCTCAAGCTCCTCCATCTTCAGATCGATGGCCATGTTGTTTATATCGAGAAGAGCCTGCATGTTGATACCTATCGGATAATCCATTCCAAATTGTTTCGAAGGATATACCTCCACTGCATAGTCGAGATATTCCTTTGCATATCTCAACACATCTTCAATGATCCAGTTCCCTTCTTCGGCCTGGCCGGCCCTATAAAACACTTCTGCTATGGCAATTGTAAAATAGTCGTAAGGGAGCTTTTCTGCCGGTACAATTTCGAGACCTCTCCTGACAGCCTCGATTGCCCTGGTGGTATCTCCGGCAGCCAGCAGGGCCTTTCCGAGGTTGCCGAATATCCGTCTGTAATTGCTGAACATCCGTTTGTTGGTCTCATCGAGATAAACCGAAGGATCACCGGCATTGCCCCACTTGTAAAGGTTCATCATGTTGTCGTACATGACCATCGGGTCGACCATGCCGAATTCACCTTCCTCTGACTTATCGGTGGCAATGGGAACAACCCGGTATGTAATTCCCTCCTGGACGAAATACCTGTCGAGACCCTTGTACTGACTCGACGGAACAGTTGTGGAGATATAGATGGGCCTCTCCCATTTCGATGTGGCAATAAGATCCATCATGGCAAGGTCGCCCTTGAAAGCGTAATCATCAGTGTACTCCCATATCATGGGCGACACTATCCTGTTGGCAAAATAATTCTTGACAGTGCCGTTTGAAACAACCTTTGCGGAATCAACCGCGATGGCAAACTTTTTCGCCGGCAGATAATTCATATAGTCGCCCCTGCCGCTTATGTCTATCTTGTACTTCCTGTCCTCCTGGCCTGCAAACGCCACTGCCTGCTCAAGATCAACAGGCTTGTCTATCCTGTCGCTTACAGCAAGCTGATCCCTCACTCCGTCAAGATATTTCTCGCGGGGAAGTGTCATCGGCATCGGGGCAGACTCAAACGATTTCTGACGCATCATATCGATATACCATCCCGCCTGAAAATAACTGAGGTTGGCAACACGTACATCCGGCCGCACCTGCTCTACATCCTGGACATACCATACCGGGAAGGAGTCGTTATCGCCGTAGGTAAAGAGAATACTGTTGGGTGCGCACGACAGCAGATAGTTGGCACCAATGTCACGGGCGGTATAACGGCCCGAACGGTTGTGGTCGTCCCAGTTCTGAACAGCCATCAGAAGGGGTACCGAACAGAACAG
>JAFGXK010000116.1 GCA_016936695.1 Bacteroidales bacterium
CCGCGGAACCTTCAGGTTCAGGGGATGGTGCGAAACCCTGGATTTGATGAAGTCTCTGAATATGCTCGACGACACCATCATCGATTATACAGGAAAGGACTACGTAGAATTCCTTTCCGAGAGGTCGGGACTTGGTACTGCAAACCTGCGTGAAAACATAGCACTGAAGCTCGGGATACCTCTTTCGACAGTCGGACTGGATTCACTCGAATGGCTGGGATTCTTCAGCAACGAAAAACTCGATTGCACAAAGACCTCTCCCTTTGAGATCACAGCGGGAAGGATGATAAGCAAAATGATGCTGTCGGACACAGACCGCGACATGGTGGTAATGCAGCATATCTTCCTGGCTTCCTACCCCGGCGGCAAAAAAGAGGTGATAAAATCATCCATGCTCGATTACGGATCACCTGAAACCAATACGGCAGTTGCCAGAACTGTAGCCCTTCCTGCATCAGTGGCCGTAATGATGATCCTTGAAAAGCGTATTACGCTTACCGGTGTTTACAGACCGGTGGTGCCTGAGATATATAACCCTGTTATCGATGAGCTTAAAACACTCGGGATCGGAATGAAGGAGGAATACGGCCTTCCCGAATCAGAGATCAGAAATTTATAATTTAAGGGCTGTTTTCAGGAAGTATCTGAAAAACTATTCTTTGGCCCTTAACATCGTTCTGAACGAGACTGGTTCTCCCTGGGAATCAACTCCCTGAATATTTATCTCATAATCTGTAACATAGTCCGATGACCAGAATTCAACCCTGAATCTGCCATCACTGCCGGGCTTTAACGACGGATTCCAGTAAAGGGTGTTCCTCAGATCGGGGATCCGGCTGTGCCTGCTCTCCTGATCCGGATATGACGGAGACCAGAATTCAGGTTCAGGATCAAAGATCGTGTAAGGCTGTCTTACCGCGTAATCGGGCAATACAACACTGCTGAAATCGCCTTTTTTTGTAATTACGTTAACCACTCCGAAAAAAAGGTAGTCTCCTACCACGTACCGGCTTCTAATAACATCTATCTTTTCAACCTTATCCGGATCAAGACTGGCTAAGACCGACGGATCATTAACCACAACACCATCTACAAACATAACCGGGGCCTTTTCGTACGGTTTGTTGTAAACCGGATCAGTCATAGTTATTTCATAACCTGTTTTCCTGCTTCTCAGCTGTATCCCTTCCAGAAGTTCATAAAACACTTCCTCCATCACAGGCAGCTCTATATAGTCTTTCATAAACAGCTCAATCTCGGGTTTACCGTAGAATCTTTTTACTTCCCGGGCCTTCAATACGGATATCCGTGGCGGCAGAACGCTGTCGGTCCCGAAAATCCTCCTGAGCTGATAATTTACTCCCCACTTCACGATATGTGAACCGGACTTTGCAGCCAGGAAAGCGGGCAACCTTTCCGATTCCTGTAACCTGCCGTAAAATGCCGGCTCCATCCTGATTACATCATCCGGACGCGGATTTTCAGGTTGTATTATAATATCGCTGATTCTTTCATCAATGGGAAGGCTGAATTCGAACCAACCTTCATTATCCGTCAGGGAATACTGGAAGGCTGCGTTTTCCCCGGGAACTGCCAGGAACATGTAGCGTCCGGCTGCCAACCCCTGTCCGCTTCTATCCAGAAGCTGACCTCGAATGAAATGATGGTCTTTTTCAGCCTCGTATTTCAAGGCAGTATAATCGCGTGATAGTAAAGTGCTTCGATCGGCCATACCGCTTGCGGAGCAGTAGAGAAGATATTCAACGAAATCCTGAGCCGGATCACTGCCTGCAGGTGAAACGGAAATGCTGAAATCACAAGCATGACCGGAACTATCTCCGCCGGCAGTCAATTGAAATTCAAGAACAACTTTTTCCCTTATCCCGACAGGGCCCGGATCAGAAAATTCAATTGTCTGATTTGCTATAATTGACTTACTTACACTACTCTCAGCCAGTACTTTACCGTTTGACAGACTTTCATCTGCTCCCGTTACCCAAGTTTCCGGATAAGGCGGGCTCGCAGTCCTGAAGGTCCAGGCATTCAGGGCATTGTAAACATTAATTCCCTTGCTGAAGCAGTTGCCCGGCATGAAATTCTTCATGCTGTTCGTATAAGCCCTCAGCGTATACGTGCCTGAACTTAAAGTGTCGGGAAGGACAGCCATGCCTGAGCCCAGGCCGTTGTCGAGCTTTATCCTGCGCTGGACCACAGGATAATGGTCTGAATTAAGTATTTCAAGATATGCTATGCCTGCAGTTGACGACAACCTGCCACTCTGACTGTCGAACAGGTAAAGCCTGAACCAGAGGTTTTCTCCGGCAATATATTCCTCACGGTCGGTGTGAACGTATATTTCCCCGCGCGGAATCAGGCCGATATAACTTGTGAATTTTGAGGTTAATGAATCCGCACCAACAACCGGGTCACGGCCTGACAGAAAGCTTGCGGTAGATAATAACAGAAATACAACGGCAACGCTAAACTGCCTTACACCAACATTCGAAGGAGTTTTTATTTGACTATAAGTCTTCATCCCAGAAATTCGGTTTTATAGTTGAACCCCTTACAGTGCAATCCACACATCCTTTTTTTGATGTGACTGTCATAAATGAGCCCTGAGAATATCTGTCGTATGTCACTTCCCAGAGGGTTACATTAAAACCATGGGGAGGAGGTTCTCGCGGCACTGTTTTCTCTATACATCCGTCGTAGTAATAAGGCTGTCCCTTAAAATCCTCATTAATGAAAATCCTTTTCGAGGTCAGGGAGGAAACACTGAAATAACCAAGCACTTTTTCATCCGGATTTTCAAGGCAGCGTACGTTGCTGAAGACAGAAGCAGGAATGATGTCGTACAAACTTCCTATTTCCTCAGAAACATTCTGCAGTTTTTCCCAGTAACTGAATTCATCTTCGGTAAGAGAGTATTGATTCACCAGCATGCTGTACTTATAGATAAGCCTGTCGGTTTCATTCGTTATAAAATTAACCGGCTGTTTCATAATAAGGTTGTCAGTCAGAATTGAGGTGTTCTTGACATTAATTGAGGTTGACTTATTGGTTATCCAGCAACGGTTATTATCAACATCGTAAGGAAGCCGGAATTCCCAGGTCTCGGTAAAGTCCCAGCGGAAGTACCTGCACAGTCCGTCGGGATCGATAGTGCTAAGATAAACCCGGCAGCCTTCATTGGGCGACCCGTATAATTCATTTACAGAAATCAAAACCTTTTCATACCACAGGGTGTCGATTGGAGGAACGGGTTTCATCTCCATCGCTGCCGATTCGTAAGAGCGTATGATATCCCCTGAATCCATCTCATAAATGCGCAATGTGTATTTCTTTCCGGGCACTCCCCTGAAAACAGATGGATCGGTGACATATAAACCCGCTCTGGTTTCCTCAAGTTCGTAATGGTTATTCTGATCGTCATCGATGATCACCCTGCATCCCTCAAGCGGTAAGGAAGTCTCCTTCAGTTCAAGGGAATGGGATCTTGATAATTTGATAACATTTACTGCCGGCTGATCGGTTATCAGACCCTGCACCACCAGTAGTGATTGTGTTTCATCCGTTTTGGGATAAAATTCAGTAATACAGCCTGTCAGCGCCAGAAGAACTGTAAACCGGATTATGTATAAAAATGACCGCATGTTTCTAAAAATCAAAACTGAATGTTACAGATGGTATGGCATTCCCGAAAACGGAAAGCTTGTAGCCCTTCACAACTCCGTCTTCATGGGTGAAATATATTGAATATACATTCTGACGGCCCAGCAGATTGTAAATAGAGAAGGTCCAGTAAGGATGGGCTATCTTGCGTGACCTGAGATTTCCCGTTACTTTAAGTGACAGGTCGACGCGCATATAGTCAGGGATCCTGTATCGGTTTCTGTCGGAGTAATGAATCAGCTCCAGTCCATCCATCTCATATCCCGATATGGGATAGGTAATCGGCCTTCCGGTACTGTAGGCATAAGCAGCCGACAGGCTTATCCTGCGAGTCGAGAGGTAATTCAGTGTGACAGACAGATCATGCGGTTTGTCA
>JAFGXK010000117.1 GCA_016936695.1 Bacteroidales bacterium
CCAGGCATTGGGCGCAATTGGTGTGGATGTCCACCAGTATCCAATGCTGCGTAACCCCTAGAAGGTACCGGCATCGGTACGCCAGCCACCAGGTAAAGCGGTAAAGTCAAAATCGTCGGTAGCTCCGGTATTAGGACTGATCCAGTGCGATGTACCAGTCTCTTTTAGTTTTCCGCCGGCAACCAGCTCTCCGTTAAGGAAATCCTTCATAGTAAGCCAGTCATTATCCGTGGAAACATGCCATCCGGCCGGACATAAAATTCCTGAACTGACAGCGTTCCAGTTGTAAAGGGCGCCGTATATATTGCCGTTGGTGCTGTTGTTACCGTACCAGCAATATCCACCCTCTGAGAGAGAAGCCCAGTCTCCGGCTGCTTCAGTCAGTACAATCGCAGTCCCGTCATTCAGTCTGGTTGTCATCAGGTTTTCTGCTATCCATAGCTGTGTGCCAATCCTGACAACATCATAGGAATTCCCATCAATATCGTTTACTGTTAGCGGATCAGTTGTAAACTCCCTGTCTGCTCCATACGACGTACCGGCACTGTTGGTTGCATATGCCCTGACATGATAGGTGGTATTCGGAGTAAGTGAACCCAGATTGCTGTCATACGGGCCGGTACCAGTTCCATCAGTCGTGCGACTGTTGGCGGTAGTTGGATTGGCAGCCGTGCTCCAGCAAATCCCCCTGGCAGTAACGTCCGATCCGCCGTCGCCTGTTACATGACCGCCGCCTGTTGCAGTCGAAGGAGATGTGACATTTATAACAGCAGTTGTAACAGTTGGTGGCAGGGCGCCTGTCTTGAACTGCACTGCAGCTCCATACCCGGTTCCCTGTTCGTTAGTGGCGTAGGCCCTCACATAATATGTTGTGTTGCCGGTCAATCCGGCCAAACTGCTTTCAAAACCTCCCGAACCGGAACCATCAGTGGTTTTTGAGTCGGTAATATCGGGCAGAGGTTTTGTGTTGCTCCAGCATACACCCCTTTCTGCGACCGGAATCCCGCCATCATTTGTAATATCTCCGCCTGAACTTGCAGTCGTCTGGGTGATCTTTGTCACGGCTCTTGTTGTAAGTTCAGGAGGTGCATAAAGACTGGTGGTAAATGTAACCTGATTGCCGTAGGATGTCCCCTCGCTGTTTACTGCATAGGCTCTTAAAAAATAAGTAGTTTCTGGAAGAAGGCCTGTAATATTGCTGGTAAACTTACCGGTACCATAACCGTCAGTAGTTCTGTCATCCTCAAGATCAGGCGACTTACGGGTATCCCAGCAAACACCTCTTACCATTATGTCAGCATTTCCGTCACTGGTGACATCGCCTCCTCCAATGGCTGTTGTGGGCCCTATTTCGGTAACCTGACCTGTTGTCACTTCAGGCAGCCTTAGAATAACACAACTCTTAAAGAAGAGCGCCAGAAGGCTTATGGCAATGATTTTTATTAAGTTCGAACGCTTTTTCATCCGTAAATAATTTTGATTTTTAAGGTCGGATGCCTGCCTGTTGGCAGACAGGGAACCCACATGATTGAACACGAATTATTTACATACGTGCTTGTGTATTTATTCCATGTGGGTTTCATAGTTAGTTGGTTGTAAGAAGCAGGAAGCCTTTACCGTGTCATTGAATTAAGATATAAAAGTACTAAAATCCGGCAAATATTATGCCACATTAGCTGCTTTTGAAAAGCCTCTCTTATAAACGACCTGACCAGCAATTTGTTGCATTTTAAGGTTACGGCATGCTCAGAGTGTTTTATCCTGACCTCCTGAACGTTTATAAGGAAGAGTGAAACGGAAGTCTGTTCCGCGTCCTGATTCGGATCTTACCCAAATCTTTCCGCCAAGGAGTTCAACATAGGCTTTGCTTATAGACAACCCCAGACCAGTGCCTCCGAATTTCCTTGAAATAACATTGTCAACCTGGAAGAACCTCTCAAAAATCTTTTCATGGTGTTCCTTCGGAATACCTATACCAGTGTCCTTCACGTAAAATTCCAGATTTCCGTCCTTAAGAATATATCCGAAGTTCACCGAACCTTCTTTAGTAAATTTTGTGGCGTTGTTTATCAGGTTTGAGAGTATCTGGATCAGCTTTGTGCCATCGGTAACTATTTTTGATTTCTCATCGGTAAGTCCGGTCTTAAGATTTATCTTAAGAAGATCTGATTTTCCCTTATAGCTGAATTGCTCATCCAGGCTTCGCAAAGCTGCATTCAGATTCATCTCCTTCATATTCAGCCTCACCTGTCCGCTTTCAATATTTGCAATATCTACAATATCATTTATTATCGAAAGAAGCTGGCTCCCGCTCTGAAAAATAATATCGATAAACTGACGCCTTTCTTCTTCAGTGGTGTCGGGTTCATTAAGGAGGGCTGAAAAGCCGATTATTGCATTCATCGGAGTCCTTATCTCATGCGAAATATTATGAAGGAAGGCCGTCTTCAACCGGTCACTCTCCTCTGCTTTCTCCTTTGCCGCTATCAGCTCGGACTCTGCCTGTTTTCTCTGAGTTATATCCTCGATCATTGCGAGGAAATATTGCACCTCATCGTTGTTATTCCGGATGATACTTATTGTGGCTGACCCCCAGATAACACTCTTGTCCTTCCGGATAAACCTGTTTTCGGTATGATAAACCGGTATCTCTTCGGCTACCAGGCGTAACAGGGCAACATCATCACCGGCTGCATAATCAGGATGAGTAAAACTTTTAAGAGGCACCGACTTCAATTCATCTTCCTTATAACCCAGCATTTTACAGAAGGAAGAGTTTGCTCTTATTATGGCCATGTCCTTTCCTGTCATCGCAATGCTAATCGGGCTCTCCTCAAAAATCTTTCTGAATCTCACCTCGCTCTCCCTGAGAGTTTCTTCCGCCTGTTTGCGCTCTGTTATATCCCTGCAAATTGCCTGGAAATATTTCACTCCTTCAATTTCGACCTTTCTGGCGCTGATTTCCAATGGCATAAATGAGCCATCCTTCCTTACATGTACAGTCTCGTAAGTTGCATATCCTCTTTCCTCCAGAATCTGGCTTTCAACTTCAAGGGCTTTCAGAGCGTCAGGTGATCTGATTTTATAAAGACTCATACCCAGGAGTTCCTCCCTGCTTCGCTGATAGGCCTCAAATGCCCTGTCGTTTGCCTCGATAATCGTCTTATTCCTGTCGGTGAGAAATATTATATCATTGGCATACTTTAAAATATAGTCGAAATGCTTCCTTAGGGCTAGCCTGTCAAGTTCTGCTTCATATTTTTCACGGTAGAACCGGGCGTTTTCATTCCATTCGATGATCCCGAGAAGCATGCCTATCGTCATAATAAAAAGTATTATGATAATGACGATCATTGTCATCTGGTCGTTCAGTGCAGTGAAAACCTCACTATGATTTACCTTTGCGACCAAAAACCATGGCGATCCGGGAATTTTTCTCATGGAGGCAATAACCGGGGCTCCCCTGTAGTCGATCCCATCGGTTGTTGCCTTTTCACCACGGGCAGCCATTGCTGCGGGCAGTTTTTCGGCAGAAACAGGTTTCCGGAACTCAAGTTCTGAGTTCTTCCTGAATCTGAGTTCACTCAGATATAATACCTCATCACCCTGCTGCATTGCCAGTAGCGACTCGGTTGTTTTCCCCTGGACAGGCCAGGTTTGTAAAAGGGGATAAAGTACTTCTGAAGGATCAATCCTTATCAGAAGTAAGGCAAATGCAGATGAGTCATTGCGCCAAGTGTTTACCAAAGGGATCACCAGGTTCATAAAGACGGGAGAAATATTCTTTGTCCTGAAAAAATCAGTTAGGATGCCAGTTCGCAGTTCAAGCAAATCGGGAATAGTTTCTTTAAGATTTTCATCATACAGGCTGTCATTTTCCGGAAAGTTGCCTCTGACTCTACCCAAAGAATCAATAAGAAAAATATTCTTGTATTCGGCATACACAGCTAACGACTTCAGACTGGCCGCGATATCAGGATACAGTAATGACGGATTCTTTTCATGAAGGTAATCGTAAAGAAGCCTGACAAAAGGAGTGTTACCCCCAATCAGTCTTGCATCCCCAAGCCTTTCATTTCTCCATTGGACAATCTGATTCACTTTAAGGTCGGCAATGGCCGAAAGCTCTAGACCTGTATCCCTTAAAAGGCTTTTCTTATGGCTTCTGTAATAGAAGATTCCCAGCAAGATACTGCTTACTGCAACAATGGTGAAAAGGACTACTAAAAGCCACGGAGTGGCCGGCTTTTGCTTATGAAAAATCATCAGAGCCCTCCTTTCCCTGTCAGTTTTACCCTTAAAGTCATCACATCCGTACGTAAAGTTAAAGCAAAGGATTCAAAAAAATCAATTATCCTGCATTAACATATCAGACGGTGAATCATCCTTTTTTATTATAACAGATGCAAGAATTGATAAAAGAAGTATTGAGACAATTATGGACAATGACAAAGTTACAGGGATTTCGAAATGAAAAAAGGAGGCAAGCATTTTTAACCCGACGAACGTAAGCACCAGGGCAAGCCCGATCTTCAGGAATCTGAACAACCCCATTATTCCGGAAACTGCAAAATAAAGTGACCTCAAGCCAAGTATTGCGAAAATGTTCGACGTAAAGACTATAAAAGTATCCTTGCTTATTGCAAGGACTGCTGGAATGCTGTCGACTGCGAATATCAGATCGGTTGATTCGATTATCAGCAATACTATAAACAATGGTGTTGCATAAGTTTTTTTATCCTTCCTGATAAAAAAAGAGTCATTATGAAGATGGTCGGTTACCGGCAGAAATTTCCTGAAAAGCCTTACCAGACCATTTTTTTCAGGGTCAACCTTTGCCTCCTCCCTTTGAAACAGCATCTTAAGTCCTGTAAATACAAGGAAAGCCCCGAAAATGATTACTATCCAGTGGAAACGGTTTATTAGTGCAACCCCGGCAAAAATAAATATCGCCCTCATCACAACGGCTCCAAGTATTCCCCAGAACAATACCTTATGCTGATACTCTTTCTTGACGGCGAAGAATGAGAACACCATTATGAAGACAAAAATATTGTCGATGCTTAAGGAGTATTCTATTACATAAGCAGTTAGAAACTCCAGAGCCTTGGTCTTTCCAAACTGTTTAAGAACGATCAGATTGAAGATCATGGCCAGTGAAATCCACACTCCTACCCATGCCAGAGCTTCCTTTACTTTAATTTCGTGTGATTTCTTATTGAACACACCCAGATCGAGGGCCAGCATCACAACAATGATTATACTGAAAATGACCCAGAAAATAGGACTGACTTCCATATTGAATTATTGATGTGCAAAGCTAAAAAATAATTTACAGCTTGCTCATCCCGACCCGAACTTTGTAGGTATCTGATATCAAACTACCTGAATAATAATATCCTTTGCTTTAAAAACTTTTATACATTTAGCCCATTAATTCAATGCTTTTATCATGGTTCACAAAGAAATCCGAAAACTAAGTGCCCTTCTGGCACTGATAATCTGCAGCAATATTTCCTGGTCGCAAAAGGCAATGCCCGGAACCGATAAGATAAATTCAGCCGATCTGGAAACCTACGTCTCGTTCCTTGCGTCTCCTTCTATGAGCGGTAGATCAAACGGGGAGAAGGAACTGGATATAACAGTTAATTATCTGGCTTCACAGGCAAGACTGATGGGATTAAAACCGGCAAACAGAAACAGTTATTTACAGCCTTATTCCCTGATGAAGAAATCAATCGACCTTGAGAGATCGGAGGTTATAATCTTTACATCAGGAAAGGACTCCATTCGTTTTAGGGAGCCGATATACCAGCTCTTACCTACCGGGGCATCTGATTTTGAGATCGAAGGAGATGTGATTTTTGCCGGCTACGGATTAAAAGCAGATAGTTACGGCTACAACGATCTGGAAGGAATAAATCCTGAAGGCAAAATCCTTCTTGTAATGAACCGGTCACCCATGTCGGAGGATGGTACAAAATACCTTTTCGAGGGGTCCGCCTGGTCAACCATGATGGGGATACAGCCGAAGATGACTAACCTTATGTTCTCAAAAGCAAAAGCCGTCATTTTTGTTCCTGATCCGAAATCCGGGTGTGTTTCAGTAGAACAGCAATACCCGGGTATCGCCGGAGAAATGGAATCTTTGAAATACCTGAAAGGAACCAAACCCTTAATAATTGACATGCCGGCCATGCCCCGAATGCTGTTTGTTAGCAGAAAAGTTGCCGACGAACTGCTTAGGGGTAGCGGATACACACTTGATAATCTTCAAAAAGAAATCGATTTGAGTCTTAAGCCAAACTCCTTTGTTATTCCGGGCAAAAGAGTCAGGATAACCGAAACATCACGGACCGATGAAATAGTTCTGAATAACGTAGCCGCCTGGATCGAAGGCAGCGACCCTGTTCTGAAAAAGGAGATTGTTGTATTCTCAGGACATGCAGATCACTTGGGCGAAAGGGGGGGCAGTGTTTATCCCGGCGCAGATGATAATGCATCGGGTTGCGCTGCAATCCTCGAAATTGCACAGGCATTCCAGAGCCTTGAGAAGAAGCCTCTCCGCTCATTATTATTCCTTTGGGTCACAGGAGAGGAAATAGGACTGTTCGGCTCTCAGTCATACGTGGAAAACCCATTATTCCCACTGGAGAACACTGTTGCTGACCTGAATATGGATATGATCGGCAGGGTCAAGGGTGTCGCCGACAGTACCGGAGATACACCTATGACCGGTAAAACCGGGGTATTTGTAATAACCGGAAACCAGAGCCGTGAACTGGTCGAGATTGCCAGGGAGGTAGATAAAAGAACACAACTGGACTTTGATTACAGCCTGAGCGGCAGGAATCATCCTCTTCAGCTTTTTGCGAGAAGCGATCACTACAATTTTGTTAAAAAGGACATTCCTGTTCTCTTCTTTTCAACGGGATTACATACAGATTATCACAAACCCGGGGACACACCCGACAAAATAGATTATGAAAAAATGGAACTAATAACCCGTTCCATTTTTGAGATCGGATATAACGTGGCAAACAGGGAAAAACGGATAGTTGTGGATAACCCGTTCAGCAAGTGGTAGAATAGTACGTCACTCTTGCCCCGGGTCTGAATTGCTATCGCTTCTCTTCAAGGAATGTCCTGACTGAGACTGAATATTTTTTGTCAATATCAGGGATCCCGTCATTATCTCGGTCTTTCATTAATCTTATGTATTCCAGAAGAGCCAGCCATTCCTTCCCCTCCTGAACCCCCTGTTGCTCCTCATCCATATCTATGACAGCATTTTTCATGTCTGTCACCGGATTGCCCGATTCATCCTTCGGAACCACTTTGATCAGCCCCAGACTCATATTCTTTATTATTCCGATAAACTCAAGCATATAGGAATTGGCTGCAATTGAGTAAAGAGTATTATCATCTTTTGAAAAACTTACAGCCCTTGATTCCCCTTCGGCATCAATAATTTCTATGGCGTTTATCCTTCTCAGCAATCCGCGCTCAGGATCGTATTTAACTTTTACTCCGGAGTAAAAACAATGATTTGAGGGTGACGATTTATGCGCAATCATCAGTATTTCCAGAATGTTCTTCAGTTCCCTTCCAGTGACGTACAGCCTCGACAGGGGATATCCCGGAACCTCATCATCACCCGATCCGAGCGACATGATCCTGAAAACGTCAGGGGCTGTCATGATGCCTGGCACCATCCTGTCCCTTATCACCCCGACTGCAACCATTGAAATATCGCAACCTCTTGATGAATGGCGGTTGATATAGCTGTGAATTGCATCGGCAATCATGGGCCCGAGATTGCTCGACCTGAAGTCGCCCTGCTCGTTGCATTCAAGCAAATAATCCGTTTCAGCCACCTGATCAGAGTAACTTATCCCAAGGGGAACCAGTATCTCTTGAGTTACAAGTGACTGTTGCGCCTCTATCGCTTCAATAACATCACTTTCTCCTGCAATCCTGTCATCAACCGGTATTAGCCTGTAATTATTCACACTTACCTTCCCGTTTTTCCATACAAGCTCTAGTCTTCCGACATTTTGACCGTATTCACCGGTTTGAATCACGGGAACTCCTTTAACAATTTCAGGCTCTGTAAGCATAGAATGACTATGCCCGCTGATTATCACATCAATCCCTCTTACCTTTTTTGCCAGCTTCACATCCTCCCCGGTCCACCTTCCCTTCTTATCCCTTGATACCCCTGAATGAGAAACACATATAATAAGGTCGCAATCTTCCCTTTCGAGTTCCCTGACCATCCTTCTGGCAAAAGCAATCTGCTTTTCAAAGGTTACCGGAAAGGCCAGGGGAGCCACCTCAACTGCATCCTTCCCAAGAAGCGAGAAGAAACCGATCTTAAGTCCATCCCTGGTCAATACGAGTTTTCTGAGAATGGCTTCCGAATCATACAGTTTCTCAAGCTCATCATCCCCGTTATCTTCAGCACTAAGTACGGCATTGCTCAAAAGCAGCGGCGGGATATCCCCCATGCTCAATGATGCTTTAATAATTCCTGCAGTCTTTACAGGCCCAAAATCAAATTCATGGTTACCAAGGCAAATTACATCATATCCCATTTGTTCCATCAGCCTTAACTGAAAGCCGGTTTTTAATTCCATTGAATGAAATAATGTTCCCATCAGGAAGTCTCCGGCATCAACAGTCAGAATCGTTCCCGCATTGCTTTCTCTCTCACTTCTGAAAATAGCTGCAATTCTGGCAAATCCTCCCCTGGTTTTGTCATCGCCAGTTACCGAAGGCGTATATTCAGCCTCCGGGGTGAAACCATTCAGACGGGAATGAAGGTCGTTGGTATGAAGTATCACAATCTTCTTTTCTGCCTGGCCCGGTAAGGGACCATTAATTGCAATAAACAACAGGTATAGCATTAATCTTTTCATTATCAGCCGATTTTATTTCTCAAATTTACAATTTTTTAATGCATCAGCAACAACAAAAGTACTTCCCCCGATGAATACAACATCATTCTCCGAAGCAACATCCAGGGCTGACCTGACAGCTGATCTCACATCAGGATAAGCATTACCCTTAAGGTTCCATCGCAGCGCCTCAGCCATCAGTACTCTTTCGTCAAGCGCTCTCGGCACCGAAGCCCGTGTAAAAAAATAGTCCGCCTCTGACGGAAAGAGCGGCAGAACAGACCCGCGGTCCTTATCATCTACAAATCCGATCACGATATGAAGTTCCTCACCTGCAGTACTTTTAAGCTGCGATAACACATAGCTGAGACCTTCAAGGTTGTGTCCGGTATCGCAGACCACAAGAGGTTTTCTTCCAACGATCTGCCATCGTCCCATCAGTCCTGTATTTCCGACTGTCCGTCTTATCCCGTTTATTATATTCATGTCGCTGCAGGGGATTATTTCCTGCAGCATGCGGATGGACTGAAAGACAGCCTGAATGTTCTTTGCCTGATAATCACCTCCAAGGTTTGTTTCTCCGGTGAAGCTGCATCCGGTTGATTTCTCGAGTACAGAATATTTTCGCTTGCCTTTACTATAATTCAAATCATCAAGCCTGCACTCAAATTCCTGATCGGCAAACCGGATATCAGATTTCTTCTGTTGGGCTGCCGATATAAAAACATTGCTGATCTCATCCTGAGTTTCGCTTACAACAACAGGCACTCCGGGTTTGATTATTCCTGCTTTCTCCCCTGCAATTTTCAAAATGGTATCTCCAAGCAGGTCGGCGTGGTCATGACCAATGTTAGTAATTACCGATAGCTCCGGGCTGATAATATTCGTAGAATCAAGCCTTCCCCCAAGCCCAACTTCAATAACTGCAATATCGACACCGGCGCGGGCATAATAGTCGAAAGCAAGTGCAACTGTCATCTCAAAAAACGAGGGTTTCAGTGAAGCAATAACAGCATTATGCTTCCTGATGAATAATGTAACCTCTCTTTTGGGGATCATCCTTCCGTCAATCCTGATCCTTTCCCTGAAATCCTTAAGATGGGGTGAAGTGTAAAGTCCTGTAGAATATCCGGCCTCCTGCAAAACAGAAGCTATCATATGGGAAACAGAACCCTTGCCGTTCGTGCCTGCGACATGAATGCATTTGTATTTAAAATGTGGATGTCCAAAATATTTGTCAAGTGCAAGCGAGTTTTCCAGATCATTCTTATAGGCTGCCTTCCCTATCCTGTGGTAAGCAGGAAGCTGGCTGTACATGAATGCAATTGTCTGATTGTAATCCATTATTGTTGTGAAAAAGTCTATACCGGCCAAATGGTCCGTCAGGAACCCTACAAATTAACATACTTTCAACACATGCAACAATCTAATCTTTATTTTAGTTATTTTTGCAAACTGGCGACATATGGTAAGAACGCTTACAGTGTATTGATTACAAATTATTTATCATGACGAAAAAACACAATAAAAAACTTTTTATCATTGACACAAACGTACTGCTGCACGATTATAAATGCATTTACAACTTTGAAGAGAACGATGTAATTATTCCGATCGTTGTCCTCGAGGAACTGGACAAATTTAAAAAGGGCAATGACATTATTAACTTCCATGCCAGGGAATTCACCCGTGAACTTGACAAACTTTCAGGAGACATGCTGCTTACAGCGAATATTCCGCTGGGCGAAAATCTTGGAAACCTTCATATAGAAACCGGCCGCGATTTTTCCGAAAAAGTCAGCCAGTCATTTGCTGAAAGAACACCGGACCACAGGATCCTTGCAATAGCAGATTACGTCTGCACCTCGAACAAGGACAAAACTGTCGTTTTGATTTCAAAGGATATCAACCTCAGGATGAAGGCTAAATCGCTTGGAATAATGGCTCAGGATTATCAGAACGACAAGGTTGCCAATATTGATGATCTTTACAAGGGAATAAGGGTTCTTGAAGGAGTTGAACACAAACTGATAAGTAAACTCTATGAAGTTCCTGAAGGTGTAAATGCCGATGAATTCAGAATTGAACCTGATCTTAGGGGGCACCAGTTCTTTATAATGAAAAACAGCGGGGCAAGTGCCCTTGCGCATTACAACCCTGCAACCAGGCTGCTGAACAGGGTTATCAAACAGACCACGTATGGAATAGATCCCCGCAATGCAGAACAAACTTTTGCAATTGATGCCCTTTCAAACCCTGACGTTCAGCTGGTTTCACTCACGGGCAAAGCCGGAACCGGAAAAACTCTACTTGCTCTGGCAGCAGCACTCCAGCAGCACAAGAGATACAAGCAAATATTTCTTGCCCGGCCCATCGTTCCCCTTGCAAACAGGGACCTTGGATTCCTGCCAGGCGATGTGAAAGAAAAAATGGATCCCTATATGACGCCCTTGTATGACAACCTCACAGTTATCAAGCATAAATTCAGCCATCAGAGTCCTGAGTTCCTGAGGATAAACGATATGATGAAGGAAGAGAAACTGGTAATAACCCCTCTTGCCTACATCAGGGGCAGAAGCCTGTCGAGCATCTTCTTCATTGTGGATGAAGCTCAGAACCTGACTCCTCACGAAATCAAGACAATTATAACAAGGGCCGGTGAAGGAACAAAGATGGTCTTTACCGGAGATATTGAACAAATCGACTCTCCCTATCTTGACACAGCTTCGAACGGACTAAGCTATCTGTCGGACAAGATGAAGGACCAGGACGTTTTTGCGCATGTGAACCTGGTAAAAGGTGAACGCAGTCCGCTGGCTGAGCTTGCCAGCAAATTGCTGTAAGATGCAACAAAAGTTAAAACCATATCAGATAAAATAATCAATAATAACATGAAAACCAAATTATCCACACTCCTCCTTTTTATCCTGATAATCATAACAGGAACCTCTTTTGATGCTACTGGCCAGAGATCCCGGAAATCCGACAGTGCATCCAAATCAGTAAAAAACAAAAAAAGTACAGAGATCAAGCTCTTTAACGGCAATGATCTCTCAAACTGGGTATTTTACCTCAAGGATCCTGCAGTTGACCCTGCTTCTGTTTTTACGGTCCAAAATGGTGTTATTCATATAACAGGTGATCCTTTCGGATATATGAGAACCAAAGATGCCTATTCTGATTACCAGCTTCATGTTGAATGGCGTTATCCCGGCGAATTATCAAACAGCGGGGTTTTTGTTCATGCACAGACTCCCGACACCATTTGGCTTAAATGCTTTGAATGTCAGCTGAAAGCAGGCAACGCCGGTGACTTTGTCTGCATGAATGGTGCAAAAATGAATGAAATGAAGAATAACTCACGGGTAGTAGCTAAAATGGCTGCATCTTCAGAGAAATCAGCCGGTGAATGGAATACCATGGAAGTCACCTGCAAATCAAACACCATTGAGGTCAGTGTTAACGGAACACTTCAGAACAAGGCGACAGGTATTTCAGACTCAAAGGGTCATATCTGCCTTCAGAGCGAAGGAAAGGACATTGAATTCAGGAACGTCTATCTTACCAGACTCCCGCAGGCAAAAAGCAGAAGCAGAAAATAAATATTAATACACCGGCTGCCAGGATTTGTCAGTCTGCCGTATTCAAACCGTATCCCCTGAAAATGGAAAAAACCCGGAAAAAGGTTTTATTCTATACACTTGGATGTAAACTGAATTTCACGGAAACATCAACCATAGCCCGGTCGTTTCCGGAGGACCAGTTTGAGGTGGTCAAACCCGGTACAAAGGCCGATATCTACGTCATCAACACCTGCTCGGTAACCGATATAGCTGACAGGAAATGCAGACAGGCAATTAAAAAATTCAACCATCAGTCGCCCGATGCAGTGATTGCTGTTGTGGGATGCTACGCTCAGCTTAATCCGGATGAGATTTCATCCATCCCCGGGGTGGATATAGTATTGGGTACAAATGAAAAATACAAACTTGCCTCATTCCTGAGCAACGCCCGGAAAAGGAAACTCCCTGAAGTCCACTCCTGTGAACTTTCGGATAAGGATATTTTCTTCCCTTCCTTCTCTGCAGGCGACAGAACCAGATCGTTTCTGAAAGTGCAGGACGGTTGTGACTACAAATGCTCATACTGCACGATACCGCTTGCCCGGGGGAAAAGCAGAAACCAGGATATTGCTTCCATTGTAAAGGAAGCTGAATTAATAGCCCGGGATGGGACTAAAGAGATTGTGCTGACCGGCGTTAATATCGGCGATTTCGGAAAAACGACAGGAGAGAGCTTTTCTGATCTGTTAAGGAAACTGACAGGTGTGGAAGGTATAGAAAGATACAGAATCTCATCAATCGAGCCGAATCTGCTTACGGATGAGATAATTGAGCTTGCAGCCCTGTCTCCCAAAATACTTCCTCATTTCCACATCCCTCTCCAGAGCGGGTCGGATAAAGTATTGGGACTCATGAGAAGAAGATACAGACGCGAACAGTTTGCAAACAGGGTAACGACAATTCGGAAGCTGATGCCTCTGGCTGGCATCGGAGCTGATGTAATTGTTGGATTTTCGGGAGAATCGGATGGCGATTTTGCGGATACATACAGTTTTCTTGAAAGCATGCCCCTCTCTTATCTTCATGTTTTTAACTTTTCAGAACGCCCCGGCACACAGGCTCAAAATATGCCCGGAAAAGTACCCTTTAAAATCAGGGAAGAAAGAAGCCGGAAGCTCATAACTCTATCTGAAAGAAAACATTCTGAATTCGGCTCACTAAACACAGGAGCAACCGCTGAAGTGCTTTTTGAACATACCCGAAGCGGCGGCATGATATCAGGATTCACGGAGAATTACCTGAGAACCGAACTGCCCTGGGATCCGGTTCTTGCAGGAGCTATCAGGAGAGTCAGACTGACAGGCATCTCCGAATCAGGAAGAATGACATCTGAATTAATTGACTGAAATATGACAAATTTGAAAGCCTTATGTGGTGAAATTGAAATTGCTGCCCGGCAGGCAGGGGAATTCATATTGAAAGAATCGGCAACCTTTGACGCAAGAAATACTGAAATAAAGGGACTTAACAATTTTGTAACCTATGTGGACAAAGGTTCTGAAAAAATGCTGATTGAGAAACTTGCTCCACTAATTCCTGAGGCGGGCTTCATAGCTGAGGAGGGAACATCAGTTAAAAAGGGAAAGAAATTCAACTGGATAATAGATCCCCTTGACGGGACAACCAACTTCCTGCATGGCGTCCATCCCTTTGCTGTCAGTATCGGGCTTATGGAAGACGATGAAGTGATAGCCGGAGTGGTTCACGAACCAGGGTGGAATGAAACCTTCACCGCCTGGAAGGACGGAGGTTCATACCTCAACGGGAAAAGAATCAATGTATCTCCTGTTCCGTCTTTATCCGGGGCCCTGGTGGCAACCGGATTCCCATACAACCTTTTCGACAGACTCGATCCTTACATGGACCTGCTGAAATACCTTGTCCGGAACACCCAGGGGGTAAGACGCCTCGGATCTGCTGCCATAGATCTTGCATACGTGGCTTGCGGACGATATGACCTGTTCTATGAATACGACCTTAAAATATGGGATATTGCTGCCGGTATGCTTATTGTCAGAGAGGCAGGAGGCAGATTCAGCGATTTTTCAGGAAAAATAGCAGGCCTCGACGGAAGCGAGACTCTGGCTTCAAATGCATTTATCTACAATGAAATACTGGAGATAATCCGGTCGTTCATGGTTAATAAAACCAACTAACAATGTGGAGGGCAGGATACTATATCTTTTACGGTATCAACCGGATAATTAACCTTCTGCCACTTGGTGTTCTTTACCTAAGCTCTGATGTCCTGTTCCTTTTGCTTTATTACTTCCCATCCTACAGGAAACATGTAGTCGGGAAAAACCTGCTTAACTCATTTCCCGATAAATCTCCTGAAGAAATCAAAAAAATTGAAAAAGGATTTTACAGGCACCTGGCGGATCTCTTCATCGAGACGCTCAAATTACCAGGAATGAGCAATAAGGAACTCATGAAAAGAGTCAGATTAACCAATCCGGAGCTGCTCAGAAACCTGTATGAATCAGGGAAGGACGTTGCAATGGTGTACAGCCATTACAATAACTGGGAGTGGCTGTCTGCCTGTATCTCTCTGCTCACGGAATACAAATGCGTCGGTGTTTACAAACCTGTGAAAAACAAAATTGTAAACAAATTTCTTAACGATCAGAGAACGAGAAACAATGCAGATCTGGCTCCCATGCAGATGATTGTCAGGAAAATTGTCGAAAACAGAAAAAAAGGGATCAGGGGATTATACGGATTCATGTCAGATCAGACTCCCGCCCCTACTTTGATTGAGTACAACACCGGTTTCCTGAACCAGGAGACACCTGTTTTCCTTGGTCTTGAAAAAATTGCGTCAAAATACAACATGGCAGTGGTGTTCATTGAATTCCTTAAGATAAGGCGAGGTTATTACGAAATGACTCACGAGGTTCTGTTCGAGACTACCTCAGGACTTCCCAAATACCTGATCACCGATACTCACGTTAAGAGACTTGAGAAAATGATAATAGACAGACCTGAATACTGGTTATGGACACACAGGAGGTGGAAATACAAAAAAGAAACTGCCAATGGTTAAAACTGCTGTTGTCATACTTAACTGGAACGGCATCGGCTGGCTGAAGAAATTCCTGGAAACGACCTTGAGATTCTCCGGCAGCAATGATACCATGGTATATCTGGCCGATAACGGATCGACAGACGGTTCAATGGAATGGGCTGCAGAAATCAAGGGACCAATAGGTTTAATCCAGTTTGAGAAAAACCATGGATTTGCAGGCGGCTATAATCGTGCCCTGTCACAGATCACCGCAAAATATTTCGTTCTTTTAAATTCAGATGCAGAGGTCACCGAAAGCTGGTTAAGGCCGCTAACCGAGTATATGGATAACAATCCTGATGTCGCCGCCTGCCAGCCCAAAATAAAGTCGTACAATAAAAAAGATTATTTTGAATATGCAGGAGCAGCCGGGGGTTATATTGACAAGTTCGGCTATACCTTCTGCAGAGGCCGTATTTTTCATAATGTAGAAAAGGATGAAGGTCAATATGACAGTACCGCTGACATCTTCTGGGCATCAGGCGCTTGCATGATGGTAAGATCCGATGCCTGGGAAAAATGCGGGGGATTTGACGATGATTTCTTTGCGCACATGGAGGAAGTGGACCTCTGCTGGAGGTTCCATCTGGCAGGGTACCGCGTTGCCTGCATTCCGGAATCGGTGATTTACCATGCAGGCGGGGGAGCTCTTCCCTATGATTCGGAAAGAAAGACATACCTGAACTTCAGGAATAATCTGTTCCTTCTTTATAAAAACCTGCCCGAAGCAAAACTCAAGAAGATTATTTTACTTAGAAAAATTCTTGACGGACTTGCCGCAGTTATGTTCCTGCTGAAAGGACGTCCGTATAGTTTTTCTGCAGTTAGGAAAGCCCACCAGGACTTTAAAAAAAGCATTAATTCACTGCGTGTAAAAAGGGAAACAGTTAAAGGCATGACTCTTCTGAGCTGTGGAAACTGTCTATTGAACATTAGTATTGTTTCGAGGTTTTATCTAAGAGGTCAAAGATTTTACTCCAGCCTCGGGATCTAATAAACAAATGAATGAGAACCTACCAGTTTGTTATATTTTTCGCCATTGTTTTTGCAATATACTCATTTGCAAATATCTATATCTATTTTAAGGGATACGGAGCAATTCAGACTTTCCAGAAAAACAAGATATTGTATTTTTCAGTTTTTCTGTTGCTGTCCTCATTTTTTATAGCAGGGAAGATACTGGAATCGAGACATTCAACCGTTTTTTCAGATGTCCTTAATATCTTCGGAGGATTCTGGCTGGCTTTCATGCTTTACGGATTTCTGTTCCTTTTCCTTTCAGATATCATTTCCCTTCTGCTTCGTCTGGCCGGAATTCTTAACGGCAGCAATATCATGACATTTAAAAAATGGGCATATACGGGTACCCTTGCAATAAGCTTCCTACTTATAGCAGGTGGATTTGTAAATGCACTAATGCCGAGGGTTACAGAATACGACATAGCGATAGACAAAGAGGCCGGAGAAGTTAAGGAACTAAGAATTGCAGCTGTATCCGACATTCATCTTGGAAGCATAATCAGGAAGAGGAGCCTGAAAAAGCTTTCGGAAATATTGAAAAAGACCGAACCGGATGTAGTGTTTCTTCTTGGTGATATTGTTGATGGCGAGATAGGCCCTGTGCTAAGGGGCGATCTTCTTAAATACTTTACCTGCCCGCATTGCAGGGAAGGCATGTATGCCATTACCGGAAACCACGAATTCATTGGAGGTGCCGAAAGGACCATACCATACATTGAGAGCAAGGGAATAAGGGTTCTTAAAGACGAAGTGGTTACACTCGACGGCGGAATTCAAATAGCAGGACGTCTTGACAGGGATTCAAAGAGGTACTATGGAAAGGACCGGATGCCCTTAACAGGACTTCTGGAGGATCTTGACCGCTCCAGGCCTGTTATCCTGCTCGATCATCAGCCTTACCACCTGGATGAAACCGTGAACAGCGGGGTTGATTTGCAGCTCTCAGGCCATACACATAATGGCCAGATGTGGCCACTTAACTTTATTACTTCCAAACTTTATGAAGTCAGCTATGGTCACAGGAAAAAAGGCAATACCCACTTTATAGTTTCATCAGGCTTCGGACTATGGGGTCCCCGGGTCAGGATTGGCAGCAGATCAGAAGTTCTTCTTATTAAAGTCAGATTTGGTAATCCCGCTTCTTCCGGCACTGAATGAACAACCTAAAGGAGATCGTATGCCTTTTCAAGAGTCATTCCCCTTGATCCCTTTATAAGAATAAGGCTTCCGGATAACGGTTCTTTTTTTAAATGCTCCCTGAGTTCCCCTACATTATTAAATAATGTGAATCCTGAATCATCCGAAACTTTTTTGAATTCAGGTCCCACAAGAAATATTTTTTCATATTTCACAAGCCGGAGCTCCTCAACGAGCTTCCGGTGTTCCTCTGTACTCTTTTCTCCAAGTTCAAGCATATCACCCAGGATAAGTACTTTCCGGACTGCCTTAAGCTCCGCGAATGATTTGATAGCGGCTCTCATGCTGGTTGGATTTGCATTGTAAGAGTCACAAATCAGAGTGTTGTTGTCAGTAGTTTTCACCTGCGACCGGTTATTGCCCGGCTGATATTTGCTTACAGCTTCGGCAATATCTTCCATACCCACTCCGAGGAAAAGCCCGGTAGCGACTGCTGCCCTCACATTATCAAGGTTATAGTCGCCGAACAGAGCTGTCTGAATATCAAACACCCTGTGCTGATACCTTATCCTTACTGCCAGGTTCATCTCAGAGGGCAGCGCTTCAACCGAAAGTTCAACTCCTGTGGGATGGGAATATGGAATTCCTTTGCTTACAAGCTTATATATCTTTTTGGTCAGATAGGGATTTTTATCATCGTAGATAGCTATGCCGTTCACCTTCCTTAGATGTTCGTAAAGCTCGGTCTTTGCCTTCAAAACTCCTTCGTAGGATCCAAAACCCTCAATGTGGGCCGCACCTATATTTGTAATTATGCCATAATCGGGCCGGGCAACATTGCACAAGGTACGGATCTCACCCATGTGATTCGCTCCCATCTCCAGAATCATCATTTCCACATCAGGAGGAGCAGAAAGGATGGTAAGAGGCAAGCCGATCTCATTATTGAAATTCCCCTTAGTGTAATGAATCCTGAGCTTCTTCGACATTATTGCAGCGATAAGCTCCTTGGTAGTTGTTTTTCCATTGGTCCCGGTAATAGCCAGAACGGGAACTTTAATCATTTTCCTGTAATATTGGGCAAGGCTATGGAGCTCCATCAGACAATCATCCACAAGGATAGTCCTGTCAGTCTCATAAACCGGATCATCAATAACGGCATACGAGGCTCCCTTGTCAAGGGCTTCGGAAGCATATTCGTTTCCGTTGAAATTCTGCCCCCATAGCGCAAAGAACAGTTGTCCTTTCTTTAAAGTGCGGGTATCTGTTGACACTCCTGAAGACTCCTCCCGGAATATCCTGTATAGCTGTTCTGTGTACATAGTAAAATAAATTGCCTCATTACAAAAACATAATGAGGCAATTTATATAAAATTATTTTATTACCCTATAATCCTGACGGGCTTCCTACTCTTATCATGGCACACCTGAAACCGATGTCATCACGGCTGCTCTCCTGATCAAGAAACCTGCGCGTGGAAGGATTCAGCCAGTAGGCCCTGTCTCTCCATGAACCGCCCTTGTATACTCTGGCGTTATCATTAATAAGAGTGTAGTATTCCTTTTCCTCCTGAATATACATCCTTGACGAACCTTGCTTGTTGTCTTCAACGGTCCAGTCGGAGCCGCTCAAAATCGAGGATGCCAGATCTCCATCCCTGTAATTCCTGTAATCACCCCTCTGATAGTTATACCTGTTTGCAACATCCGCATCCTTAACCGTATCAACATAAAGCCGTCCGAGTCTGTCCTTTCCTACCACCTGTCCGTTAGCGTCTCTTCTCAGGTCGGTGAAGACGTTACCTCTGTAGGGATTGAATCCGTCAACATCCTGTGAGGTCATCGGACGATAAACATCCTGAACCCATTCGTTGACATTGCCGGCCATGCAGTAAAGACCATAATCGTTAGGCCAGTATGATTTCACATCGGTGGTGATGCTTCCATTATCGTTAAGGCTTCCGGCAACTCCCATCATATCTCCCCTACCGCGGACAAAATTTGCCATCATTTCACCGCGCGATTTCTTGGCGGCATTCCTTACGTTATGACCGTCCCACGGGTAAATCCTTCTTTCATAAATGCGTTCCTCATAAGTATTGCCCCTGAGCGCATAGGCAGCAAATTCCCACTCGGCTTCAGTCGGAAGCCTGTAGGCAGGAAGCAAAAGACCATCCTCAAAATTGGTACGTCTTTCCGTCTGGTTTGGATTAAGGCTTTCCCTCAGCCTGTTTACAACTCCTTCATACTGACCTGCAAGATAAGCCTCAGTATTGAAATTCTTCTCATTAAGCTGATTCGGATCAGGATTGAGTTCGCCTTCATCGATAAGAAGCTGCTCGTTGACCCTGTCTGTTCTCCACAAACAGTAATCATTTGCCTTAACCCAGCTTACTCCTACAACAGGATAGTTGTTGTATGCAGGGTGCCGGAAGTAATACTGAACATAAGGATCGTTGAAACCCATCGGACTTCTCCATACCAGCGTATCGGGCAAAGCTCTCCTGAATACCTCGGGATAATCCTTGTAGACCCTCTTCAGCCAGAACAAATATTCACGGTAATCAACGTTCCTAACCTCCGTCTCATCCATGTAAAATGAAGATACGGTGACCGTCCTGGGACTATTGTTCCAGTCGAACATCACATCCTGCTCAATGCGCCCCATTGTGAAGCGTCCTCCTTCTATAAGTACAAGTCCCGGCCCGGTTTTTTGCTCTGCCCCTAAGGCAACCTCAAATCCTCCATTGTCAGGATCATTGTAACTCCACCCCGTGGTTTGTGATACATTCGAATCGCCTCTTTTGCCCCCCTTGCACGAAAAGAGAATCAGAGCCGAAATTAATATGACCGACAAGATTCTAAATCTAGACATAACTCCTTAATTTTAATGCATTTATGATTTTCAAAAATACGTAAGCCGTAAAATATTTTTTTTTAGGACACCAATATAACTACATATCAGGTGCATTTATTGTTCTCCCCTTAATTCTTTTTTCAACATTATTGAAACGGAAACTGAGGCCGGTCTGATGCATCAGCGAAAAAGGCGTAACCCTGCTTTCTGAAGCAATATTGAACCTGTAGCTGTAAAATAGTGACATCCGGTCAAGCCTGACAGAGAACCCAGCCTGACAATCGAGTCCGGCAGAGTTTTCCATAATAATCATACCGCTGACCGACAGGTTATTGCTTTCCACAACCGCCCCGGCCGCCAACGATTGATAATCGCCCTGCAACTCGAAACTTCCTGCCGGAACCAGTTTTAATCCGCTCCATCTTTTCAATCCCAGATCAGCAGATAGATGTACAAGAAGCTTCCTTTCGAGGCGTTCCGCCGGCGATCCCCTGCCATCAGTATCCGGCTCCGAAAGATGAGTTATTGACAGTCCTCCTGAAATATTTCTGTAAATGAACAGGATCCCGGTACCAACATCAAAAACAGTCCTGTTCTGACTTCCCTGCAGATCAGCAGTCGGCAATCCAATCCCACCCATTGGATCAATCTCGTCAGGGAAAACTGCACCACTGAAATTGAATCCCCTGCTGAAGAAGCCAGCTGAAAGTCCGCCATTAATATACAGTTCTCTTCCGGCCTGAAGAAAATAGGAATACGACAAGCCTCCTCTGAGATCATTCATAATACCGCCTATATGATCGCTGGCGATATAGGCGCCAGCACCTCCGTGAAGCAGTTCAAAGTAAGAATCATAGGAAATGAAAAAAGAATGAAAGTTATAATTGTTACCCGGATAGAAATTCATATACGAAAGTCTCATGGTACCATCATATTCACTCCCCGCAAATGCCGGATTATTCATTACCATGGTCTGGTAACCCGGACCGTAGCAGGTCTCCTGGCTGTTGACAGCTTCACAAAAAGACAAAAAAGCCAGAAATATAATCCGGGTTGAGTTTCTCATCTGTCTTGTAGTTCCTTTACTAACTCAGTGAATCCCTAATAATTTATTTAAAATAATGTTCAACCTGCAAAATAAACCAAAAACCTTAACTACATTTCTATCTTTGTCACTCATAATGAGAAAACATTTAAAAATAGAGTGTCTGACCACTGTATTTTTTATCCTGACACTCCCCGGAATCTCCCAGGAGTACTCCTCTTCATCTGTTCTTTCGTCAGGCAAATGGTACCGTATTTCAGTAACAGAGGATAACATCTACAGAATTGATTATTCAACCCTGAAGTCGCTGGGTCTCGAAAATCCTTCAAATCCAAGGATTTTCGGCAATAATACCGGTCAGCTCTCCTACTACAATGATGGCTCTCAGTCTGACGACCTTAAAGAAATCGCCATTTTTACAAATACAGGTTCCGACGGGATCTTCAATGAAGGTGATTATCTTCTTTTCTTCGGCTTAGGCACAAACAGTTGGATCTACGATTATTCAACCGGAGAATACAGCCATCTGAAACACAACTATTCCGACACGGCATTTTATTTCCTTACCTCCGGCCTAGCGCCTGGCAGAAGGATAATCCGATCGAAAGAGCCTGTTAATCAGCCCGATCTAATAACAGAAACATCCGATGATCTTTTCATACATGAAATTGAATCGGAGAACATTCTTCACTCCGGAAGAGAATGGTATCAGACTACCGGAAGCGGAAGGGATATTGAGATTAATCCGGGATTCAGCGATGTCCTGACGACTGAAAAAATCAAGTACAAAATAAATGTACTGGCTAGAGCATCAATATCAACCCGTTTCAGCTTCGGCGATTCAAAATCGACGCTTTCAACGGTTCAGGTTGAAGGAATTAATCTTTCATCAACAACCGGGATCTGGGCCCGGACTGCAGAAATGAAAGGCGAGTCTTTCCCGCTGACTTCAGAACCGGCTTTCAGAATTTCATATTCAAACAACGGTGAGATTTCTGCAAGAGGATGGATAGATTATGTAATACTGCACGCCCGAAAACAGAATAAATTTAACGGCCGGTATTCTGCCTTCTTTGACTCCCGGTCGGTAAACGAAGGCATGGTCACAGAATTTGTAATATCCGGCGAGGCAGAAAATGCAATTATCTGGGACGTCAGCGACCCAATTAATCCCTCTGAGCAAAGCCTGACCATCACCGGAAGTAAAATCAGATTCAGAAGTGAAACCGATTCGCTTAAAACATTCATAGCTTTTAGTCCGCAAAATGCAAAAGTCGCTGCAATTGAACCGGATCCAGTTCCCAACCAGGATCTTCACAATTCGAATGCGGCAGATATGGTGATTGTCGTTCACCCACTGTTCTATCCCTATGCAGTCCGATTGGCAGAACTGCACAGAAGCAGCAGCGGACTGGAATCCCTGGTGGCCACCCCTCAGCAGATCTACAATGAGTTCTCAGGCGGCATACCCGATATCGTGGCAATACGAAACTTTCTGAAAATGAAATACCAGCGGCAGAAAAACGGGGAACGTAAATTGCGATACCTTCTCCTGTTCGGCGACGGATCATATGACAACAGAACTTCTCCACCCGGAAATACCAGTTATATACCTACCTACCAGACGCTTAACTCTAATGTCACAATTTCCTCCTTTACCTCTGATGATTTCTACGGCCTGCTCGACGACGGGGAAGGAGAAGAGACTGGCACAGAGGATCTTGGAATTGGCAGGATCCCTGTGTCTGATACATCCGAAGCACGGATTCTGGTCTCCAAAATTGAAAAATACCTGAATGTTTACGACCAGGCGGAATGGAAGAATTTACTGTGCATGGTAGCAGATGACGAGGATGGCAATATCCATATGAGTGATTCCGAAGGACTTGTTGCCATTGCCGAAGAGCGTGCGCCATGGGCTGTAATTGACAAGATCTATATCGATGCTTTCAGGCAAGAGACAACCTCTACAGGGCAGTTCTATCCTGACGCAACAAGAGTAATAAATGACAGAATCAACTCCGGAGCGCTCATAGTAAATTACGTCGGGCATGGAAACGAAACAAGTCTGGCTCACGAAAGAATAATATCCCCGGAGGAAATAAGAAGCTGGCGCAACAAGGGCAGACTTCCTCTCTTCATAACCGCCACCTGCGAATTCAGCCGCTTTGACGATATCTCAGCCAATCCTGCTACGGGTATGGCTATGGAAAAACAGTCGTCGGGCGAGAGTATTCTTCTTCATCCCGACGGAGGGGCAATAGCGCTTATGTCCACCACTCGGCTTGTCTATTCAGCTCCCAATTACATCCTCAACAGGAATATCTTTGAAACAGCGTTTAACCGAGATGAGGATGGAAGATCGATGAGACTGGGCGACATTATCCGGATTGCAAAGAACATGTCGGGATCCAATACCAACAAAAGGAATTTCATGCTGCTCGGCGACCCGGCTTTACGACTTGCCTGGCCATGGAATGGCAGGGTGGTCACCGACTCAATTAACAATGTTCCGGCAAGTGAATCCACCGACACACTTAAAGCCCTTTCGATGATCACAATCTCGGGCCATGTCGAGGATATTTCAGGAAATCCGGCAGAAGATTTCAATGGGGTCGTTTCACACACTGTTTTCGGGAAACCATCTCTTAATGAAACACTTGCCAACGACGGCGGTGAGAGATTGGAATTCACAGAGAGAGACGCCATCCTTTTTGCCGGCAAAACGAAGGCTGTAAATGGAAGATTCAGGTTTAGCTTTATCGTACCCAGGGACATTGATTACTCACCGGGACAGGGAAAAATAATCTACTATGCATCCGACGGCAACAGGGATATGAATGGAAGTTTTACTGAGATCGTGACGGGAGGATTCAGCAATTCGGACCATAACGACTCATCCGGTCCGTTGATAAGGCTGTTCCTTAATGACACCCTCTTTCGCAGCGGAGGTATTGCCGGAAGCAACCCGGTATTGCTTGCGCTGATAGAGGACAGCGGAGGTATTAACACAGCCGGAACCGGGATTGGACATGATATCACTTTCTGGCTCGACGAAGACAAATCAATTCCCGTTGTCCTGAATAACTATTTTCAAAATGATTTTGGAAGCTTTAGCTCAGGATCAGTTTATTATCCCCTTTACGAAATAAGTCCGGGAAGTCATACCCTGACTCTAAAGGCCTGGGATAATTTCAATAATTCCTCTGAAGTCTCGATTCATTTCAATTCCGGTGATGAAGAAAATTTTATGCTGAAAAACCTTCTGAACTATCCTAATCCTTTCAGCGAGAGCACAAGGATAAGTCTTCAGCACAACCGACCCGAAGGAATTTTGCGTGTTTCAGTGTCAATTTTTAATATTAATGGTCAACTTATCAATGTCTTAAACACTACCCTGAGATCCACCGGATACCAACTTGAACCCATAATCTGGGACGGCCGGACTTCAGGCGGCCAGAAAGCCCCGAAAGGGATCTATCCCTACAGAGTCAAAATCACCTCCGAAACAGGTGAAACATCCACTCTTTCAGGAAGAATGATCATTTATTAACAACCACACAATAAGTCGGCAAAATATTTGTTTTATATTTGCATTTTTAAAATCAAAGAGATAAAGTATGAAGATAACAATTACTCCCGTAATATTTCTCCTGCTACTTTTTTCACTGACTGCCCGGTTGCATTCTCAGGAACTGAATGCCATTCAGACCGTGGTGCCTTTTATCACAATAGCCCCCGACTCCAGGGCTGGGGCTATGGGCGATGTCGGTGCCGCAACATCACCGGATATATACAGTCAGCACTGGAATCCGGCAAAATATGCTTTTATTGATGGCAATGCAGGTGTCGGTATTTCATATTCTCCATGGTTAAGAAACCTTGTTCCGGATATCAACATTGCATATCTGACAGGCTATTACAGGATAGACGAAAAGCAGGTTGCAAGCGCAAGCCTTCTTTATTCATCTCTGGGGGATGTTCATTTCACTGACGATTTCGGAAATCTTGAAAGAACTTTCAAACCCAATGAGCTTGCTTTCGACCTTGGTTATTCGAGGATTTTTGCCGAACATTTTTCAGGTGGTATTGCTTTCAGATTCATCTACTCAAACCTCACCGGCGGATCCTATTCAGGTGGTGATGCAACCAAGGCAGGAACTTCTTTTGCTGCTGATATTTCGGGATACTACAACAACAACGTTTCCATGTTCGGCAAGGACGGAGAGTTTGGACTTGGTGTAAACTTTTCAAATATCGGTTCAAAAATGAGCTATTCGGATGATCAGGCTTCTGATTTCATCCCGATGAACCTCAGGCTTGGAGGCTCAGGCACTGTCGAACTGGATGAATTCAACAAACTAACGCTTGCGGTGGATTTCAACAAACTTCTCGTTCCCACGCCCCCGGAATACAGTTCATCGAATCCCGACAGCATAATCGCCGGAAAAGATCCCAATGTATCGGTACCAGTTGCGATATTCCAGTCGTTTTACGATGCACCCGGCGGTTTCAGTGAGGAACTGCGGGAATGGACTGCATCAATCGGACTTGAATACTGGTACAGTGATCAGTTTGCGCTCAGGGCTGGATATTTCCACGAAAATGAGAGCAAGGGAAACCGGAAATACTTCACTGCCGGAGCAGGATTTAAACTCAAAGGATTTACGATCGATTTCTCATATCTGATGCCAACTGTGTCGAACCATCCCCTTGCAAGAACTCTCCGATTCTCGCTGGCATTCGATATCAATGCTCTTCAAAGAAACGGCAATTAACAAGCATGAATATCAGGATAGGCCAGGGTATCGATTTTCACCGCCTCGAACCAGACCGTGACCTTTGGCTCGGAGGAGTCAGCATCCTTTCTGAACGCGGTTGTGTAGCTCATTCCGACGGTGATGTTCTGTTGCATGCCATTTGCGATGCATTACTCGGAGCAGGTTTAAGGGATATCGGATTTCATTTCCCCGACTCCGATCAGAAATATAAAAACATCAGAAGCACTATCCTGCTGGAAGATACCTTTACCCTGATTCAAAAAGAAGGATTCCATGTTGTCAACATCGACTCCACAATCTGTCTTGAGATGCCGAAAATAGCTCCCTATGCAGAAAAAATGAGGGAAATCATATCGGGCATTCTGAAGATCAGTCCCCGGGAGGTCTCGATCAAGGCCACAACCACCGAAAAGCTCGGATTCACCGGAAGAGAAGAAGGTGTTGTTGCAATAGCTGTCGCCCTGCTTGAAAAAAATATCTAGACTGATTCTGCCGCACCCAGAGCTTCATCAATTACAATGTCATCAGCAAGATACGGAAAGGTAATCTTAAGTTCCGGATTTCTGCTCATCTCCCTTTCAAGAGTGAGCATTGCCCCTTCATTCCTTGCCCAGCTTCTTCGTGCAATTCCATTATTCACGTCCCAGTGAAGCATCATCGATAACTTGCGATCTGTTTCCGGCGATCCGTCGAGTACCATCCCGAATCCGCCGTTGATAACCTCTCCCCATCCGACACCTCCTCCATTGTGTAGTGAGACCCATGTAGCTCCGCGGAATGCATCTCCGATTACATTCTGAACTGCCATATCGGCAGTAAACATTGAGCCGTCACGAATATTGGAAGTTTCCCGGTAAGGAGAGTCAGTCCCTGAGACGTCATGATGATCCCGCCCTATAACAACCGGAGCGGTAATTTCACCCCGCGCAATTGCATTGTTGAAGGCACGGGCAATCCCTATCCTGCCTTCAGCATCAGCATAAAGTATCCTTGCCTGCGATCCCACAACAAGCCTGTTCTCTCCAGCCCCTTTAATCCAGCGTATATTGTCAGCCATCTGAAGCCGTATCTCCTGAGGGGATTCATTCATAATCTCCTCAAGGATTTCAGATGCTATCCTGTCCGTTGTGTCAAGATCCTCCGGATCATTTGAACAGCAAACCCATCTGAAGGGCCCGAAGCCGAAATCGAAACACATCGGTCCCATGATATCCTCAACATATGAAGGATACCTGAAGCCTCCTCCTGGTTTCATAATATCTGCTCCGGCTCTTGAGGCTTCGAGAAGAAAGGCATTTCCGTAGTCAAAGAAATAGGTGCCGTTTGCGGAATGCCTGTTTATAGCTTTAACCTGACGCCTCAGTGATTCCTTTACCAGCTCCCTGAACCGTCCGGGATCCTCTGAAATCATCCTGTTCGACTCGTCAAAAGAAATACCTGCAGGATAATAGCCACCGGCCCAGGGATTATGAAGACTGGTCTGATCGGAACCGATATCAACCTTAATATTCTCTTCCGCCAGACGTTCCCAAAGATCCACTATATTCCCATTATAAGCAATGGATAGAGGATTGTTCCCTTTCTTCGCCTCCTTCAGCCTGGCGATCAGTATATCCAAATCAGATATCATCTCATCGACCCAACCCTGTGAAAAACGCTTACCGGCAGCCTTTGGATTTATCTCGGCAATAACTGAAATAACACCTGCAATCTTTGCAGCCTTGGGTTGCGCCCCGGACATTCCTCCCAGACCCGATGAAACAAAGATTCTCAGTGCATTTTTATCTTCCGTTTTTTCAATTCTCCGGAATGCATTGAGAATGGTGATCGTGGTTCCGTGAACTATCCCCTGAGGGCCTATATACATGTACGATCCTGCCGTCATCTGGCCATACTGGGAAACACCTAAAGCGTTAAACTTCTCCCAGTGATCCTGTGATGAATAGTTAGGAATAACCATCCCGTTCGATACTACAACCCGGGGAGCATCCCGGTGAGACGGGAAGAGTCCGAGCGGATGACCCGAGTTCATAACCAGGGTCTGCTCATCAGTCATTTCAGAAAGATATTTCATTGTCAGACGATACTGTGCCCAGTTCTGAAAAACTGCACCATTACCTCCATAGGTGATCAACTCGTGAGGATGTTGCGCAACACTTTCATCAAGGTTGTTTGATATCATCAGCATTATTGCGGCAGCCTGCACCGATCTGTGGGGAAATTCGTCAATTTGCCTGGCTTTAATTTCATATTCAGGCCTGAACCTGTACATATATATCCTTCCTCTATCAGAAAGCTCAGCAGCAAATTCCGGTGCCAGAATACTGTGAAACCGGGGCGGAAAATAGCGGAGGGCATTTCTGACGGCCAGCTTCTTCTCTTCAGGGGTTAGAATATCCCTGCGCTTTGGCGCATGATTGATATTGGGGTCTAATTGTTTAGGCTCCGGAAGCGAATCCGGAATACCTTCGCTTACCAGTATTCGAAATTCTTCGGTAGTCATGGATTGGCGGATAAACAGATTAATAACGTAAAATTAGAAAATTTTCGCACCATTCACCCGTGCCATGCCACGGGCTTTCAAATATAGCATGTTATTTCCAGGAAAACCTTCTGAAG
>JAFGXK010000118.1 GCA_016936695.1 Bacteroidales bacterium
CAGCATCTCATTCTCGGGATCAGCAGGCAAATACATCAGGCGTTCCGACGTACCTGAGCTGGGCAGGGGCTATAGCCTGGATACTGAGCTTTCGCTGGAGCCGACGTCATGGCTCAAGACATCTCTTTCATGGTCAACAGCACGCCTGGAGAGCGTTGATAGCGGTGATGAGTTCTATAACGGTCACATCTTCAGGAATGTAACCACGGTCCAGTTTACACGGAAGCTCTTTATAAGGGGCATCGGGGAGTATAACAGCTTCAGTAACTCCTTCAATATCTATCCCTTGGTGAGCTACAAGTTCAACGCATTCACGATGTTCTGTGCGGGCATGACCCGGGACTACCAGGAGTACAACCAGGATGAAAGCAATTTTTACAGGACAACGGGGCACCAGTATTTTGTGAAGCTGCAGTACCTGTTCAACCTTTGAAGGGAGGTGCTGCATTCGTGGAACCTGAAAGAGGCGACCAATGTTTCAGGGAACAGACGGTCATGAATTCCCGTCGGCACCCCTGCCCGACAGCCAGGAGGCAGTCGTCAATATTAAATGCTGTGCCATAATACGTTCATTTGCCGTTCAAAAGAGAACCGGTTGCCAGAGTATCCTGTAATGTGCATATTATTGCGTTAGGAAAAAAGGCATACATGTATGCCTGTGCCACTGCGGTATTATGCCGGGAAAGAGTGTATTAACCATACCTTAACCCTGCATTAACCCTGAAGAAGGATATAATAGAATAAATTCACCCTATTGTGTTACCGTACAATAAGTTGGAGATTAACAGTGGGAGCTTCACGGGAGCTCTTCATCCCTGCAGAGATCAAGTCACACAAAATCTGATTCAATGAATATAAGATTGTTTATCCGGAGTCTCACCAGGAACTGGCAGGAAAACCTGGTTTCCCTGGCCGGCCTTTCAATTGGAATGATGGTAGCAATACTGTCAGTATCGTATATCGTGTTTGAGTCATCCTATGACACTTTTCACACCGCCTCAAACAGGATCTTTACAGTTTATACCAGGTATGTGCTGCAGGGTTCAAGTCCGGTTTCGTTTGCAGTTGAATCAGGGATGAAGGCCTATGCGGCAGACAATGTTGCAGCGGTGGAGACGGCATGCATTGTTAAGAAAACAACCACAGACCTGGCCCTGGACAACAGTGTTTTCAAGGGGATTGACGGATACTATACTGAGCCCGAATTCTTTTCCCTGTTTGATTTCAGGCTGTTGTCCGGCGATCCCGGATTACTGGCAGAGCCGGGGACAATCTTCCTGACAGTCCGGCTTGCAGAGAAGCTGTTCGGGGGAATTGACTGTTCCGGGAGGGTAATCATGATTGCTGACAAACCGTATACCGTTTCAGGGATAGTAAAAGATCCTCCGGTCAACACAAACCTCGATTTTGATTTTCTGTTACCTGAGCTTCAGGCAGAAGCTGCAGCAGGTGCCGGGAAGGATGCAGAGAAAGTGAACCTATACATCTTAACCAGAACAGCATACAGAGAGACAACCAGCCTGCAAAATAACCTTGACGGGTATTTCATATCCGCAGGCAGGGAAAAGGAAAGAACCGAGGTTATTGCACTCAGGGACCTGCATCAGTACAGTTCCCGAACGGAAAAGAGCTTCCTGATCTTCATTTCGGTATCGTTGCTGGTGTTGTTTACATCGATGGTGAATTTCCTGAACACCCATTTCGCGAGGATCCGGACCAGGACCGCTGAAATAGGCATGCGCAGGGTTAACGGTGCATCAGGAAGGACAATCATCCGGATGATAATTGCGGAGACCCTGCTCATGACATTGATTGCAGCGATAGCCGGATTGATTCTTTCAGGATTGTCACTGGGCTATTTTCAGAAGCTTACTTCTGTTACGGTGCAGTTGTACGGACCCGGTCTGTGGAAGATCCAGGTGCTGGTTGTTGCCCTGACGCTGTTGCTGGGAGTGACAGCCGGATTCATCATTTCGGTCAGGTATTCAGGTTACAATACCATCGATCTTATCAGGGGACTCTTCAGGGTGGAAAAGAGCTACATCAGAAAAATCCTCATCGGACTTCAGTTTGCAATATCGGGAGGACTGATAATACTGATGGTCATTCTTTACCAGCAGCTTAATTTCCTTAAAAGGACAGATATGGGTTTCGATCCTCAGAACAGGCTGCTCATTGAACTGTCACCGGCGCTTGCAAACAAATATGAGGTGATCAGGACCGAGCTTCTGAACCTTACCGGGATTGAGATGGTAACCGGCCGTGGCAGCGCGTTCGGGAATGTGGATATTGCAATGTCGGTACTCAAGGGAGAGAACACCCCTGAGAATCGCTTTTTTGTTTTCGGATACAATGTGGCAGACAATTTTTTTGAGACCTATGGCATTAAACTTCTCGGGGGAAACACTTTTAATGATATCAGCGGAAGGGATTCAAGTCTTGTTGTCATGGATAAGTTTACTGCCGCGACGCTTGGGCTGGAACACCCGGTGGGGGAAAAACTCAAGGGTCTCGGGATGACACTGGAGGTAATCGGGCTTGTGGAAGATGCTGATTTCATTTCTCTCAGCAGCCAAAGGATGCCACGATTATATTTGCAGACCTCTGATCAGTGTTCCGAGGTGACTGTGAAATATCACGGTGATGTCAAGGTCATAATGGCTGAGATCAGCGGGTTGCTGACGCAGCTTGATCCTGATTATTCACCGGCATTCAGCAACCTCGATGACGCTGTCATGGGTCTGTACAAGAAGGAGACAAACCTTTTCAACATCATCACTATCTGCGGGATAATAGCAATAATCCTTTCGCTCACCGGGGCATACGCCATGGCCATGTATCTTGCCGGCAGAAAACTCAGGCCAAACAGCATAAGGAGAGTATTTGGCGCTTCTGAAGGGGATATAACAGCCAGGTCGATATATGAGATAGGCCTGCCTGTCGTGATTGGAAACCTGGCCGCCTGGCCTGCGGCATATCTCGTCGGAGAAAAGTGGCTGAGTCAGTTCAGCGGGAAGATAACCATCGGGGTATTTCCGTTTATAGCTTCACTGTTACTGATCACCCTGCTTGTTGCCGGTACGGTGTACATCATCAGTCGCAGGTCGGCATTCAGAAACCCGGCAGAGATACTCAGGCAGGAATAGAGCCGGTATCCGATCCTTGGGTCCGGTCTTTCAATCATTAGGCAGGTAAAACCAGTATTGAAATAGGTGCAACAATCAGGTGTTATTCAATTAAATATTACAGATAACCCTCGATGTCTGTTTTTTTTGTTGCTTTATCAACTTTGTTTTGTCAGCACTATAATTGTCCATCTTTTCACAGTTTTCTTCTAGATAATTGCCGAAGTCCGGAGGAATTGTCAGAAAGTATCCATGTTGGATCCGCATTATACAGTTCAGTCAAATACTACTGAAAGGTCGTCGCCATCCAGAATAAAGAAGTCATGATAGGTACCTGCACAGTACAGGAAATCGTCTTAATTTATATTTATTCAATTAAATACTTAAAGTATAGTATTTAAGGTTATGAACCACCCATTGATCAATATATCTGGATTTCACCTGCTCACCTGGATTAATACTTACTGTCTGGCATGTTAAAGCAACCAGGCGTATCCCAGTTTTACGAAGAAAGTTTTATCAGTCTGAAGGAGATTTACATCTGTATAGCCCAGGGAGTTATCTGAGTAACCAATAAAGAGTACCGACTGTGGATTGATCTTGTAAGAAAAGAGGAGCTGGGTAAACAGGGTTTTGCTCTCTTCGGTTACCGGGCTAATATACATCCCCGGTTCCTTATGGATATCCTGGTACTGAATGATCGCCCTGACGAAACTGCGTACGCTGAAATTGTATACAAGGTTCAGCTGTGAAAGGTTTGCCGTGAATATTTCGTTTCCCATGTATGCCATTTTCATGTACCTGTGCTGTATATTCATATTTATATGCTTTCCAAGAGCTATTTCGGCTGCCGGATTGAGTATCATATGCCACGCAAGCCGGGGGTTGCTGTAGTCAACCATGTCCCCGAAATGGGTCATCATATATAGTCTCAGTCCACCTGCCGGTTTTGTCTCCAGGGTGACCATTGCCTGCTGAAGGTTATATATTGTTCCAAGGTAGGCTTCTTGTTTAAGCGCACCGATGGCTGAAAAGGTTGTCTGCAGGGGAAAGCTGAATGAAGCATATGCATGTATATTGTCGTCGGTGCGATTCCAGTCATAATCGTATGTACCTCCCCCGTATCCTCCAACAGTGATCAGGTTAAACCATCCTCCCTCCTTTCCCCAGAAATTCCTCAGGAGCCCGAGTGTGGTCGTACGGAAATCAGTCCTGGGAATATAACCGAAATCCGCCCTGAAGGAAGGGGAGAGATCCTGGTATAACAGGTTATACCCCCACTTCCTTGACTGGTGGTTGAACGATGCCGAAAGCGCACCACCTGTGAACCTCTCTTCCTCCTGGCTATATTCAAGAGCAAACTGATCGGGGTAATCGGTCATAGATCTGAGGTAGTTCACAGAAATGGTTTTGGAATCGGAGATACGAAAATATCCGTCTATTCCGCCCACATGATTACTGTAACTTTCTCCTGCCCTGCCAGTATAAATTACACCAAGTGCAGACCCCCTGCCTACGTCCCTCCTGTAACGGAATACCCCACCGAAAATATTCTGATCGAGCGAGGCTGATAATGATCCCGCGTTGGAAGGTATCAGAAGGTTATTAACCCGGTCGTGGGTATTAAATATTCCAATTGCGTTCCTACCCATCTTACCTGTAAATTTTATACCCGCATCGGGGTCTGTAACGGTCCTGGTGAATACAGCTTCGACCGGAGTCCTGTAATAATCAGCCCCCTCCAGGAAAAAGGGTCTTTTTTCAGGGTACCTGACCACATACCTGGTGTTCACCTCGAGTTGCCTTACGTCGGCTTCAACATGTGAGAAATCAGGATTTACGGTTGCATTGAGGATCATGTTTGGAGTAATGCCCCATCTTACACTAAGGCCTGGGTCTGTCTTCAGTTTACCTTTCCTGATATCCCCGTCGGGGAAATCAACCCTTTGGTCAGTACGGTTCAGGGTAATTGTCGGATCAATTTCCATGTTAATGCCGGTTTTAATCCCACTGAATCCGGTAACCTTATTGATCTGGGAAAGAAGAGTACTGATATCTCTTTCCCGACGATGTGAGGCAATCCGGTGCCTAACGCTCCTCGGGTATGACCTTTCAGCGCTTATACCCCAGGTCTGTTCAGCATCACCGGAAGGAAACCTCACCTGGTTGAAGGGAATGGCAATTTCGGCTGTCCAGCCCGTGCCTGTTATCCTGGCTTTGGAATTCCAAATGGCATCCCAGGAAAAGTCTTCGGTGCCGTCCAGTTCGCTGTAAATGGCGTCTGACTGGACACCCAGCGGATTTACTCTGAACTGGAATGCACGCCTCTCATCATTGAAAAAGTCTACCAGGACGACCACATGGTCGTCCTGGATAAATGTTCCGGTTGCGTCCCGGTCCATCAGGTGTGCCCTTATCTTTGAAGGTTCTGGATCATAACACCTGAACGCCAGGTAGAGGTATTTTTCATCGAAGGTGACCAGGAATTCTGTCCCGACCGGAGGCTCGACATTATCCCCTGGAAGGTACTCATACTGCAGATTAATGAGAGTGGCATCCTGCCAAGCCTTTTCCTCAAGTCTGCCGTCTAAATTTATCTCAGATGTAGACATAACTACCCTGTAATCGATGCCGGTTTCGGCATTTTTATCCTGCGAACTAATACTTATTATCGGAGAAAGAGTCAAGGATAACACAATGAAATACCTGGGCACCAAGTTAAGCATACTCTCCTGCCTGGAGTAAGCTGATCTGTCCATATGAATAGATAATTATGTGTATATAAAGCGGTAAAGGAAATGAATTTTCTGATTTTTTAGCTTCCGGAAAAATCCGATTACGATACTGTCTGAAAAGCAATGCATTTTCACATGGATATCATATTCTGTTGAGCCTAAGGCATTTTATAAGCTTCAAATTCTAATTTTAAATAGATCCGTCCATTTTTAGAGTCCAGGTGTATGCTTTGTATTTCATTTAAAGATACAAATCCTTGATCAGGCTGAATTCTGTGATAGGACTCATGTATCAGCAAATTCAACAGTTCTTCCTTTTCTTCAGGAAGAGGCAAAGCTACTATTGTCCATCTCTTTCCATTCCAATCAAATGCAGTATTGGCAATATTTATATTTTCTGGAAGTTTTCCCACAAAAAGGTTCACTCGCTGTATTAATTCTCCAGAGTTATCACTTTCATTGGCAATTATGTTCGTGTTTTTCTATTTACCAAAATCAATGGTCCCTCCAGAGAGTAATTCCAAGTTTCACCGTTTTCAATTTTTAGAGTTTCCTGAAGTTCTCAAAATGCATTTATAGCCTGATTCAAATCGTTTACAGGAATTTCAATCTTCTTGTTAAATTTATTGCATCCACAAAGGCATAATATAGTCAAGATTATTAAACTAGTACTTATGGTTGTGTCATATTTAATGACTCCTGCTTAATATGAATTTTATATATTACCTCAATATTTGACAAGTACCGGTTCACCAAATCCGGCTTTAACAAGTTCAGGTACCTGCGTGGCTGCATCACCGGCAATGACATAGTACATCCTGTCAGGGTCGATATATTTCCCTACCAGTTCCAGATGCTTTTCACTGGTGAGGTTCCTGACAAACTGCTCCTCCTGCCTTACATAATCCGTGGGAAGGTCATATTTATTCATTGCGGTAAGCATTCCCACAAGTGATGGTATTGTTTCAAACCGAAGAGCGTTCCCTTTCAGGATTGCCTCTTTGGTAAAGGTCAGATCCTCATCGCTTATTCCCTGGCGATATTTATCCATCTCACTTTTAAATATCTCTACCGACTCGAGTGTTGCATTTGAACGAACACTGGCAGATGCAACAAAAACTCCTGAATATCTTCCTCCTGTAACGCTCGACCTGGCTCCATAGGTAAAACCTTTCTCTTCACGCAGAATCATATTTAGGAAACCGTTAAATGATCCGCCCAGCCTGTAATTAACCACTGTCAAGGGATAAAAGTCCTTATCTGTCCTTGGAATAGATAATTTTCCAATTAGTATCACCGATTGTTTCGCTCCCGGGACATCGATAAAATAAATTGAGGGCTTCAAGGGTGGTGAAGGAAAATCAAATGAAGGTATTGCAACCTTTTTACTTGTCCATTGAGTTTCAAGTATTGCCAGGGATCTCATCACCTCCTCCTGTGAAAGATCTCCAACTATCTGCATGCTGGCCAGGGAGGGTGAAAAAACAGTCATATACCATTCCTTAACATCCTCAATTCCTATGTTACCAACCGTTTCCAAGGTACCAGAAGGTTCAAAGGAAAAAATGTTATCCTCACCATACATAAGTTTACCCATAGTTCTGGAGGTAAGATAGTTGGGGCTTGCCATATTTCTCTTGATGTCATTTAATACATTCGCTTTTGTAAGTTCAAATGCATCTGTGTCCCACCTGGGTTCCAACAGTATTTCCCGGACAAGTGAAAGGGTTTCTTTATAATTCCTGGCCAGGCAATTGGCTGTTATTGTTACATCCTCCCGGCCGGCATAAACATTGATATATGCCCCCAGGTGGTCTATTGCTTCTTCAAGTTCCTCAGGTGTTCGTTTGCTTGTTCCTTCCATAAGCAGCCTTGCAACCAGGTTTGCTATTCCTGCTTTCTCCGGCTTTTCCAGCATCTGGCCGCCTTCAATTGAAATTGAGAACTGAACCAGGGGAACCTCATTAAATTCTATCCCTGACACCTTAATTCCATTCTTAAGCTTGCCGGTCCAGTTAACAGGTACACTGATAACTGGATCCGGGCCGGGAACCGGCTCGACTGACCTGTCGATCTTTGAAGGTGTTTTAAGAATTACCTCCTCGCCGGAATAAACTGTCTTTACTTCGGATGCATTTGTGATGTCCTCCTCTATAATACCAGCATCGATTGAATTTTCGGCAACCAGGTTCAACTCACCTTTAGGGACAATACTTGAACCCACATAGGGTTTATCCTTTATATATTTTTGATATACGCGCTTAATATCCCTGATAGTCACATCCCGGATATTTGAAACGTCTCTTGATATAAACGCAGGAGTACCTGCATATTCGTTATACTTGGCCAGTTGAAATGATTTAATCAGCACGCTTCCGATAGAATTATAGAATTGAGTTTCCAGGTTTGCCTTGATCCTGTCGAGGTCTGATTCAGTAAATTCTGTTTGTTCAAATTTCTTTAGAGCATTATGGATTTCGCGTTCAGCATCTGCCAGACTGGTGCCTGCATTAGCAGTAATAGAGATCGTAAATTCCCCGGCCAGTTCAAGAGAGCTGTTGTAGACAGATACTCTCGGGGTCAATCTTTTATCCTCAACCAGTATCCTATACATTGGAGAGGTTCTGTTTCCACCCAGTAATTCAGCAAGGAGGTTTAGTGCGTAGGCATCTTTATTGTACTGCTCAACTGTAGGCCACACCATTGAGAGCATCGGTGCCTTTGCCAGGTTATCCTCGTGATAGAGCTTTTTTGTTTTTCCAAGTGAAACAGGCTTCGGAGCCATATCAATAACCTTTTCGCCCTGTGGAATCTCACCAAAATATTTCTCTATTATCGCTTTTACTTCGCCTGCCTCAATATCACCAGCAACAACAAGGGTAGCATTGTTTGGAACATAGTACTTCCTGTGAAATGCCTTTACATCATCCACCGAAGCATTTAGCAGGTCTTCCATTTCGCCGATTGTCAACCAGTTGTATGGATGCTCTTCAGGGTAGAGGTTCCTGGCAACAATATATCCATTATATCCGTATGGACGATTATCATAATTCTGCCTTTTCTCGTTCTGAACCACATTCTGCTGGTTGGTAAATGCAGACTGAGTGACTGTATTAAGAAGGTAACCCATCCTGTCAGATTCCATCCAAAGAACGGTTTCGAGAAAGTTTTTCGGGACAACTTCGTAGTAAATGGTCCCATCCTTGTTTGTCCCACCGTTTACTGTTCCGCCGGCTTCCTGTATTTTTCTCTGGAACTGATCCTGTCCGACATTTTCCGATCTCTGGAACATCATGTGTTCGAACAGATGGGCAAATCCGGTTTTCCCCGGCACTTCACGACTAGATCCTACATGATACTGGATCGCAACTGCTACAATGGGATCTGAATGATCTTCGTGCAGAATGACATTTAACCCGTTGCTGAGAAGGTACCTTTCAAAATCAACTGATAGTCTGTCCTTCCCCTTCTGCTGGCATGTGCACACAGATACAATCAGGGAAGCTGCCAAAAGCAAAAAAATTCTTTTCATTTGTCTTTTTGATTTAGTTTTTGAAATAGTAATACTTTGCAGAAGAGAAAAAGCTTCACGGATCGGGTTATTCAGTTCTTACTGATTATTCCTAATTCTGGCCACCGTAATACTTACTGGTTGGTGGACTGACTGACTAAAAATCGCCAAAGGCCATCCTCAGTGAATTTCTGCCCGGAAGGAATTCGGTTACTACGGAAGCATCCACCCAATAAGGATAACAACCACTGCCTGTCATCCTAAGAAAGAAAAGGTATTTTCCGTCATAGGTTACATAGGGGTAGAATTCATGCCCGGTGCTGTTCACCTGTGAGCCAAGGTTCAAAGCCTCACCCCAGTTACCATCTTGATCCAATACGCTCATAAACAGGTCCGAATCACCTGAACCAGTTCTCCTGTCGAACAGCAGATAGCTTCCATCCGGAGAAATATATGGGGATCCCTCCATGGTTGTCACCCCGTTCACCGAAGGAGGAAGTTTAACGGGTACCTGGTAGTTTCCCTCATTGCACTCTGAATACCATATATCATGATCGGCGCTATTTTGAAAAACAATGTCCAGACCGGATGTAACAGTCACCTCCCAGTGGAGTGGATGATTATTTATTATATCCGGGAGTCTCGTTGCCCGCGACCATCCTGCCCCATCCTTATCGACACTGAAAATGTTCTCATCATAGTTATCGCCTGAAGTACCATTGGATGAGACAAAGAAAAGCTTCAAACCATCAGGTGAGAAATAAGGAGCATCGTTGTTACCTTTTAGATTAAATGAGGCATCGAAAGGTTTTGACCATTTACCATTCTTAAGGACCATTCCAAGGATCATAGGGTATTGGGTATCCATGAGTTTCCAGTAGACCTCTGTTCCGTCCGGCGAAAATATTGGAGGGGTATGATGTTCAAATGAAAAGAAAGATGGGCAGAACCTTTGAGGAACTAAACCGGGAACCGGTTCGTTCATGTAGTTACCTGAGAGAGATTCCTTATCACTATAAAGATCTGTGGCAGGTTTCTCACAACCGGTAATTGCCGACAGAAAAATTGCAAAAATTGAAATTCTAATCATTTCTGAAAGGTTTAAATTAACGAATTAATAGTAATCATAATGCAAACAGGTACTGTAATTTCACGAAGTACTGTCGCTCCACAGGAATGAAACCGATATTTTCAGTTTCGTAGTCTATCATACCCTGAGTCATCCCTGCACAGAACATAGTAAAGGCATTAACCTTAAAATTTAGTAATGGATATAACTCAAGCTCACGTGTGAAAGAGTTATACTGTATAATATTTCGCAGGAATAGTTTTCCGGTGAACTGGTATGTTGTTTGGTTGCGCAGAATATATCCATTGTAAAAGAGATCTCCGCTTGTATTATCGCACAGCTTTGCGAGGGAGCATGAAATGTCTGATTTCAATCGTGAACCGGGTTCGAACTGTATTGAACCGAAAACATTAAAACCCCTGCCCATTACAGGGCTTATGCTTCTGTATATGAACCTTCCCACCTGGGCATTCCCGGATATAGTCAAACCCTTAACAGGAGATGAACTTAAGCTAAAACTGAACCTGTTTGCATTACTGAACAATTGATCCCTGTACCTTTCAGCAGATACTGGCAAATAACTAATATTAAAGTAAGTTTGTCCAACCATAATTAAAAGTAATGAAGACTGGATCAAACCTTTCTTGAAGAGGTTATCGTAATTATAGTTCAGGTTTGCATTCAGCAATAGCGAGATCCTTTTAATTACCTTCCCGTTGGGGTATAGAGTGAAATTATGATAGACATAAGTCATTCTGCTGTTTACAGAGGGGAACATCCCGTTATATGTCTGGTAGGTTGGTGAGAAATTGTTCTGAACAATGTTGAAAGTGTATATTCTTCCCCGCCTGACAAGAGACAGGTGCATACCGGTGCCGAAATATGCCTCTCCGTTAAACCCTTCATCATACCCAGTAGAACCGAATTCGCTATCCAAACTGAACAGGGAGGAATCATTCAGCTCAGATGTGTGTGAAAGGAACAATTCACCGTTGAAGTACCAGTTTTTCCAGAACTTCATATTCCAGTCCACTCCCCCGAGGTAATTATGTGCCTTGGTAAAATTCCTGGAGAGTCCGAGTACACCGATGAAACTCTCGTTACCTATGTCATATCTTAACCTTCCAACATTGGTATAGGAACCCTCGTCTGTCAATATAGTATTGCTCCTCTCCTCCCCGGGTACAACAATCGCTGTATTTCGGTCATAAGCGCTCAGAGCAAGCCAGGATATTTTTCCTGTCTTTCCGTTTCCTTTAACCGCAGCCAGGGGGTTATTTATCGTTCGTGAATAGTACATTGGCGTCTGAAGAAGGTCCATGCCCGCCATGAAGAATGGACGCTTTTCAGGATAAGAAAGTGCGAAAGTATTATTTACTGTAACCTGGTCAGCATCTGATTCAATCTGGCTGAAATCAGGGTTAATCACCACATTAATATTTATCCCTGGATTTGGGGAATATTGTATCCCTCCGCCAATCCTGGTTTTCCAACTGCCATCCTCAAACGACGAGCCCGGATCACTAAGGTCACTTCGTTCACTGGCCTGTTCGATCATCGTGTAGGGTAATAAATCAATCGACCTGCCAGGTTTTATCCCGCTTAACCCGCTAATTAATCCTCCCTGCTGCAGCAGGTTTGGGATATTTCTGTCGATCGGGGTCCAGGATAAAACATACTTGTTATTTCTGGGCACTGACCTTATTACTAAAATTTTCCACTCCTGGATATTATCCCCGTTAAAATTCAAGGCTCTGAAAGGTATTGCCATTTCAGCACTCCACCCATCATTATTGATAACGGCCTTTGACTGCCAGACCATATCGTATGATGGATCTTCCATGGTTCCCATCATCAGCAGATCTCCCTGTATGCCATGAGGATTCACCGCAAATTCGTAGCCTTTCTGAAAGTCACCATAAGTATCAATTGATATAAGTACATAGTCGTCATTGAATATTTGGTCACGATCACTGAGATGTGCGCGTATTGCACCAGGCAATGTATCAAAGCACCTGAATCCAAGGTATAAAAAATCCTGATCGTAAAGAGCCATGACCTCGGTTCTCTGGCCCGAAGGCGTATTCTCTGATGGAATAATTTCAAATCCCAATTCAATCGGTACGGCATTCTCCCAAAATGGATTATCAAGCCCGCCTGTTAATTTTAAAGGCTCACTAATTCGGACTGCCTGAAAAACAAACCTGGTTGTGTCCTGATCAGCCATAAGCGGCTGCAGGCAGTAAAAGATGACTGCAAGGCAAATAATTAATTTGATATTCTTAATCATGGCAAAATCTGGTTTAACTGTCGAAATGTTATATAATCAGGGGCGTATCGTAGAATGATCCGGCAAATTGATTATATATCCCTATTGAATTTAACACATTCCTGGAAGAGCGTGGATATCCCTTTGTTTCAGCAAAAAGTTCACCCATTAGTTTTGCCCACCCTTCATCAAGCCATTCCTGCCTTCTTTCATTGATCAGCGTATAGAAGGGTAAATATGTATGGGCGATCTCGTGGGCTGTAATTTCTATATTCCCTTCGTCAACCGCCATTTCCGCATTATTGGCCATCATAGGGTATTCCATACCACCGCCTACCATCCCGTTATAGGTTATATGCTTTCCCCAGGGATAGGGAATGCCGGGGAATATTATTGAAAAGAATGAAATGGATTCCCCGGCTTTGCCCGCTACCCTGTCAAACCCACCGGCACCATGAGGATAGACTGCATTTACCCATATCCTCCTGCCCGGTTCAACCCCCACGGAGATGGCATCCCATAAATAATAATTGCTGGTGGCAAACGCAAAATCGGGTACATCTTCAGCTGTGAACTTCCAGATTCTTTCATATTCCTTCCCAAAAAGGCCACCAGACGAAAGATCTCCGGGTGTCACTATTGAAATGGTATTATCACTCATCCGTGATTTGGCAATTCTGTCAAGTATAATTTTTGAATAAACTACTTCTTCGTTTTCGTGCTTCCCGGTCGCCCAGACAAGATATCCTTCAGGAACTTTAATTTCAATCTGGTAATCAGCAAGGTCGTTATACGTTTCTGTTCTGCCAGTATATGAATCCTGGTCCCATCCCTGAATATCGTCATACACAGCCAGTTGGGGGTACAAGTATCCAATAAAAAAGGAGGAATCGCTATACGCCCCGTTCCGGATGGCATGTCTTGGTATCTCATAAGTCCAGGAAATGTCAATTTTCAATTTCCCTCCAGGAGGAAGCCATCGATCCCTGCTGAGTACCACTATAAGGTTGGACCCACGCATAACAGTTCTGGGTTTAACACCTTCAACAGTGATGCTATGAATAAGAACTCCATCAGTAATAAACTCGGGAGCAAGATCAAAATCACGTGAATAACCCTTTTTCTGAACATCCTGAAGTATTTTCAGGATAAAGGCGTTAAGAGTATCCGGGCTGTTATTATAATAAGTTATAAAACCTTCACCCTTAAGACTATTGGGTGAAGTAGTTACCTCTACTTTAAGTACATATGATGCCCGGATTTGCCAGTATAAATCAGTCGGCCGTCCATCATTTCCCCGGGTGCCTGTGGTATAAGCCCTGTTATATTCCCTGGGGATATAGCTGTAATCATACTTCTGTCCAAAGCTGACAAGGACATTTAGGATAGTGAGTATAATAATGGTAGGTTTCTTCATTTCTACCCTTTCATCCTGAACCAGGCAGGGAGTAGTGAAGAACCTGGACCTTTTCAGCTAATTCATAATTTGATTATTTAAAGGTTGGTTATGAGATTTTTACAGATACCTACCTGGTTTTGACAAAAGTGATCGCTTTCACTCCCGGATTTACCTGAACCATTAGTGTATCTATCTTCCCCTTTTTATTGGCGTGGAAGCTGACAGGCCAGCCACTGTGCTCAACCGGATGGTAAAGGTTGAAGGAGTCTGGGCCAGATACCAGGAATGGACACTCATATTCAAGCATCATTGTTTTAAGGGTATCATCTTCAAGGTATATTTCCAGTGCCCCATACCCCTGGCTCTGAAATTTCCCTACAAACCCGTCCAGGGGTATTGAAAGATCAGGTGTAGGTTTTTTGTCCTTTTCCATCTGTTCTGTATATGCTTTATATCTTGCACGGTATGAGTACCATTCTTCCAGGTACCTGCCATTCCAGTCAATCTGGTCGAGGGACAACAGTTTATCGTAAATATACCATTCAAGTATCTCGGTAAGCTTTGTTCCGTTAAGGTTGGCAAGAATGACCACCCCCACCTTTACAGAAGGCAGGAACGAAACCTGTGATGAAAAGCCATACAGTACTCCCGCATGATGAATATGAAGGCAACCCCTGTAATAGTCAATAAACCATCCCATGCCATAGTTCTGGTACGACAGTTCCCTGTACCCGGGGCTTCCCTGAATAGCCATCCTGGGGGACTGAATCACTGACAGGTTCCTTTCTGAGACCAATGATTCATTACCTATCCTTCCATGATTAAGGTTAAATATCAGCCACCTTGACATATCATCAACATTTGAAATGATACAACCTGCCGCACCAAGAATACAGGCGTCATGTAAATCGAGTCTTTCTGGCTCCTCTTCCCATGTGATATATGGTGTGGCATAGTCCCTCTCCTTGCCAAGGTCATTAACTGAAAAAACCGTTTCATCCATATCCAGCTTTTCAAAGATCCTGCTCCTGATGAACTGTTCCCAGCTGCTGCCTGCCAATTCAGCAATCATATCACCGGCAACTGTATAACCCTCGTTGAAATACTGAAAAGCCTGCCTGAAATCGGCCGACGGCTCAAAGAACCTGATTGAATACCTCACCTCATCTCTTGTGGCAGGTGCATTAATACTGAAGAACTTTTGCCTGGGAATACCTGTGCGGTGAGTGAGAAGGTCGGTTATCGTGACCTTTCTTGTGGCAGCCTCGTCAAATAGCATAAAACCCGGAAAGTAGTTTACAAGCGGCCTGTTCCATTCCAGCCTGCTTTCGTCTGCCAGCATAGCTGCCGCAGTTGCGGTAAAAGATTTGGTTGCAGATGCAATGGAAAAAAGTGTATGAGTGGTCACCTTTTCCTTCGTCTCAAGCGATCTCATTCCATATCCCTTTTCATAGATTACCCTGCCGTCCCTGATAATTGATAGTGCCAGACCAGGCACTTTCCAATCGTTCATTGCCTTCTCCACAAAAGCATCAAATTGTTCATCAAAAAGTGGGTCCTGTGCATGGGAGGGGACAACGGAAAAAAGGATGGATAATGCAACAATTGAGATCTTCTTCATACAAGGAAGTTATTTTGTCTTAAAATTTATGACCTGTAATGGATACTATTTTCCAACCATCTTCAAATTTTGAGAGTAGGATAAAATCAGTTTCAGGAACATCTCCGGTACTTCTGGTTTCCAGAACTGCGTATGCAATGATCCCTGTATAACTTACACTTCTGAACCGGGCCGAAACCATTTTTCCAGGAGAGTTACTTCCTGTCTTCTCCCTTCCCGATAGTATGCCTATAAATTGATCCAGAGCGATCCTTTCAATCTTTTCATCACCTGAAACAAGAAGATGAAAACCGGGATGAAAACCATTCCTGATAAAGGAAGTATCAACAAGATTAATCGCTCCGTCGATGTATGCATTGTTAATTACTCTAATGATCTCATCCTTCTCCCGGTTTTGAACATCTTCGGCGACTTCAATAAGGCCAGGAGTAATGTGCTGATCGATTGATTCTACAATTTTCCATCCATCCCTGAAACGATGAAAAAGGAAATAATCCCTGCCGAACAGTTCCCCGTTGACAATACAATTGCATTCAGCCAGGGCCGTATTCCCTGATAATTCAACCGCCGGAAAGTCAACTGTCTCGTTATGACCCTCTGATCCCATCAACTGAGAGTACTTGATCCCATTCATGAACCCGTAGCGGGTGCTCATCACTAACCTGTTCCTTAAATTGTTTATCCTGAGGTAATCAGCATGCAGTGTTCTTTCAACAGCATCGATATCAAACCTGTTAAAGGTGGCATCTATAAAATCCCAAACCGCAGTCTTAACCTGATTCCTGTCTCCTTCAATTACGACACTCTCCTGGCTGCACCCTTGATAAGCCGTAGAAGCTGCAATCATGAGAACCAGGGTGAGGAGTACAGCCTTTCTTTTTAAAATATTTGTTAGTTCAATATCTTTTGGCACTATCATTAGGTTTAGATATTCATTGATTAAAAAAGATCTATTCTACGATGGATTCAAGGATAAAATCCTCCACCAGCGAATAGAATGAAATACTTCCTGCATAAGAATAGTTGCCGCCATTCATAACTATAAGGAGCTCCTCATCGGGGAATATAAACATATACTGGTCACCCCACCCGGCAGCGAAGAACGACTTATATACCTTTCCGTTTACATTGAAGTCCGTTATCCACCACTGGTAACCATATCCTGTTGCTGCCGGCAGGGTTCTGCCCTGTGTAGCTATATGGTTATCTGTTGAGACAGCTATCCATTCAGGGGTAATTACCTGATGGCCCTTCCAGCAGCCGTCATCAATGAACAGCTGACCGATCTTTGCCAGCTCCCGTGGCCTGAGAAATACTCCCCCGGATGCGAAAAAATATCCCGAAGGCAAACGCTGCCATTTGCCGCCCTGAACCTCCAGGGGATCAAAAAGAACCTGGTTCCCGAATTCCAGCAGGGTCATACCCACCAATTTCCCTATAGCTGCTCCTAATACATTGGTAGTACCGCTATTGTAAATAAATTCATCCCCAGGGCTATATAATAGTGGTCTCGACAGAGAATACTCGAGTGGATCATCAGCTAAAAACAGCTGCGTAACATCATTCGCAGGATTATCATATGAGGAGGAGGTTTCGTCCCATGCCAGTCCGGATGACATTGTAAGAAGGTGATGAAGGGTTATATCTTCCTTATTACCGGCGAGGATGCCGGCATATTCAGGGAAGATATCAACTAACCTACTTTGGATATCATCTATATACCCCTCTTTCATCGCTGCACCAAAGAGAACGGATGTAACGGTTTTACTTACCGAGGCCAGGAAATGGTCTGTTTCCCTGTCGTAAAGGATATAGTCGCCGTTCGATCCTGGAGGGTTCGATGAGTAGAGATAACCTTCAAAATACTCTTCAAACACAAGTTTACCATACCTGAAAACAAGTATATCATGGATATTATGCCCAGGTATTGAACTGATGCGATCCATCATAGCCGAAAGCCTTGCCGGATCCATACCAGCTGAATCAGCCGGGGTTACGCTCCACCCGTCAACGGCCTGCTCAGGGATATTGTAAGTGTACAGAGGTTCGTTATCCCTCTGGCAACCGCTCAGAAGAGCCAGAAGCAGCAGCGATTTGAATGATTTAGTCAGAACTCTGACTATCACAATTACTAAGTTCATCTGTCTGAATTATTTTTATTTATTATCCGGTATGTTACCGAAACATCAAGGATAATAGGAGTGACATGGATGGTCCTGTCATATTGCTGGTTTTCCCTTTCCGATTCTACAAAATCGATGAAATATCTCCTTTTCAGACCGGCTCCTGCTGAGATCCTGAGCCTGTCGGACGGGATATAACCCATACCTCCGCCGATACTTATAAAAGCGGCACCGGCACTCAGCACAAAGTGCTCGGACTCCCACCTGCTCTAAGCGGTATTTAAAGGCCCTGACATTCTTAAATATTATACCTTCGCCTCCACTCCCCGTTAACCCTCCGTGTTTGAAGTATCAATAATTGTGAGCTTTCCATAAACGATCAGGGGAAAAGGTCAACTTCAGGTGAGAAGCATGGAGAACTGTGTACGGGTATGGCCGTGATATTATTAAGGTTAGATTTATAAAACTGTAATAAGTTGGATCTTTTGCAGCGCATTACCCTGGATCTTTTATACTTGACTTATGGTTGAAATAAGAGAATTGAATTCATTCAGGTTTACTCCGTTCGGAACTGATTTGTTCATTTCAGCCTTGAGTCCAGAATTCGCAGCTGATAGCGCACCATCAAGGTCTCCGGTTTTAAGAAGCATTTTACCAGGGTAATAGAAGGATATCGAATCATAAAGATCGATTTCAATCTCCTCCTTCAGACACTGGATTGCCTTCTCTTTTTCACCACGCTGCCACATATCCAATGCTGCACTCGCAACAACCTGCCTGGGGATATTAACAGTGTAACCCCAGACAACGGACAGTTCACGGTAATAGTCCTGTATTGAGTTAAATCCGCCATTTATACTACTATCAGGCGGAAAATACTCTTTAAAGAGTGCCTGAAGACCGAAGTTTATTGCTGTTGCTACTCCCCAGGTATGGCCGACACCCTCAATAATCATATGATCAGCCTTTAGATTTGACCATTAGTGCCTGTGGAGCATTCGGAACTCCACACTCGATCTCCGTCACCCCGAATTCATTTTCCGCATATTCATTCTTGTCCCTGATACCGTAGCAACCTGGCATAATGAGAAAGATTATTGCTATTAATAAAAGGTTTTTCTGATTCATGCCTATAATAGTTTTTTTTTGATTCATGACTTTGTTTTACTATTAGCAAGAGTAAGGCTATTGCCTTTTCTCAATAAGTAAAATATCATATGAACCATGGCTTACTGAATTTGTATGTCCTGCAACCACTATTTCTCCCGATTCAGTTATAAAAATGGCATTCCCCCGTTCTGATCCATGTGGTGTACCTGTTATCCCCTGATATATGATATTACCGCTGCTGCTAAGTTTTGCAATAAAAATATCATTATCCAGGCTTACAGATTTTGAAGCCCCACTAATGTAAAAATCGCCCCTGGCATCCTCTGCCACTGAATACCCGTAATCATAGAAACTGCTGTTGCCCAGGTTTTGACCCCATTCAATATTTCCTTCCGGATCAGTCTTAATAATCAGGGCATTCATTATATCCTTTGCATTTGTATAACCTGCCAGGATAAACCCGTTGTCTGATGTTCTCTTCACCTGCTGGCACCAGTCAGTTGGTGTGGGGCTGGCTTCCGGAAGGATACTGTTCATCTGTCCGCCTATTGATTTAGTCCAAAGTTCGTTGCCTTCACCATCGATCTTCAACAGGTAGAGATCAGAATTTCCTCTCCCATAGGTTCCGGTTGTTGCCCCAATGATATATTTGCCATCACCTGCAGGAAATATTGAGCTCCCTATATCATATCTTTCCCCGCCATAAGTTTTTGTCCACAACTCCTTACCATCAGGGTTAATTTTAATGAGAAAGATATCCTCTTCACCTCTGCCTGACGAATGGGTTAATCCGCAAACCAGGTAGCCATCATCTGCCATGCAGAGCGAATAACCTATATCCCAGCTCTTTCCACCATAGGAACCGGACCATATCTCATTTCCTTTCAGGTCGGTCCTGACCAGGTATACATCCTTTGAACCTTTTCCGAAGGAGGTAGTATATCCTGCACACAAGTAACCATCATCAAGAACCAGAGAATTATATCCATACTCCGTTCCTTTCCCACCATAAATTCCTGACCATTCCAGGTTTCCCAGGGAATCGGTTTTAACAAGCAGCATATCTGCGTCACCCGTTCCGTGGGAGAAGGTATACCCGGTAATAATAAACCCGCCATCGCTGGTAGCTGAAACCGAATTTGCGCCTTCAGCCCCTGCACCCCCTATCACCCTTGTCCAGGAGATATTATCACCTGGAAGCCTAACCCTTGATGAGACAATATAATCCCCTTTGGAGACATCATCATGCCTGCCTCTTTCACCTTTATCCTCAACCATTGTAGCCATTCCCATAGCAACCAGGTAATTATAATACTGATCGCGCGAGCCGGTCATGATGTTCCCCTGGATTGTTGGAGGAATATCTTTTCCCAGGTAGAGGGCTCCAGCATCTTCATATTCTTTAATAAAGGAAGGCTGGCCGGTAATCCTTTTACCCCTGATCACATCTGCAGCAGCCAGGACCCTTGCTCCGGAACAGATAGTACTTACCGGGATATTCATTTTTACCGCTTCCCTTATCAGTTCCATGGCCTTCTCATTATCCATAAGTGCACTGAATGGATCCTCCTGGTAATAGGATGAAGCGGGCATAATTGCCAATCCTTTAAAATAATCGATATTCCTGATCCTGTCGAACATGATATCCGGGTTAACAGGAGGTATACCATAGGCTTCGCTGAAAAAGTCGCAACCCTCGATTGAGTCCCTCAGCCCTGCTACCGTTACATTCCATCCGTACTGTTCAAAAAGGTCCCTGTTGAGAAAATTATTTGCCCCGTATTTATCATCCAGAAGAACCAGAACATTGACCCCTTTCAACCTGAACTGATCGTTGATCCAGGATTTCAGTGGCTCGTCAATTTCAATCAATGCAATCCAGTGCTGAAAGTCAGCAAATAGATCATACCTGGCAGTCACAAGATCGTTAAGCCTTATCACCCTTTTCCACTCGGGAATTTCAGAGTAGAGGTTAAGCGGGTAATTATAACTTACAGGTAATTCCGTTATTTCACTCCTTTCCAGGTAAGATAATATTGTTGCAGAAAGAACAGCCTGGTGAACGAATACCTGGTATGCCATGTTATGGGCATATAGCTTTTCGTAGGTTTCGGCCAGGTATAACCTTTCAAAATTTGAGCACCATCTTGAAAGCAACCCTCTCTCCGGTCTGACAACCATGTGCCCTGCATTGAAGTAAGGACGGATATCAATATCCTCTACATTGGGACGCATTCTGAAAAGGTGGTCTGGTGATACACTACAATCATTGTACACCATCGACCAGAATGTGTTTAAAGGTTCATCAAATCTGCTCCCGATATTTATATGGTGAACAGACCTGTATCCCAGCGATATTCCATCCGGAAGGATGAAATCTGCTGGTTCGTTTATAAATATATTGTCAGCATCAATCCACGCGAGGAAGGTGCATTTGCCACTGGCAAGCCTTTCAGCTTCGGCAGCTGCATATGGCTTTCCGGCAAGTGGAAAGGAAGTAGCATTCTCATCAAGGTGGAAGGATTGCATTTCCACATCAAGCTCCTGAAGGGCAGCCCAGGTTTGCATCTTCAGGCCAACGGAATTCTCGGGTACAAATACCCAGAGAGGACTATCTGAAAACCTGCCCCCGAATTCACGCAGGCTTCGTGCCCAGATAACCGACTCGATCTCGTTCTGACCGGGTATCACCATTGCAGCAAAGATAACTTTACATATGTCCTGATCTGGGTAGGTAACGGTTTCATCTTTCACACCAGAGGTGGCAGCATTGAGAATTGTAATTAATACCGGTAAAATGAAATAATAACTATAGCTTTTCAATACCTTTTTCATTTGATTTTCTCCTTCATTAAGGATCAATTTAGATTTCTTTCCAATTTTACAAAAACCAGGTTAGTTATTTGCCACCTCCCATAGTGTTGAAAGCACCAGTTGAGAAATATCTTTGAGGGTACCATAGTCTATTTTGTCGGCTGTATCTGTAGGCTTATGATAGTCGATATGGGTGCCCTTGAAATAGTAAAGTACAGGTATTCCTGCCTTCTCAAAGCTCTGGTGGTCTGATCCACCCTGAAGCAGGGATTTTCCCCTGAAGCGATACTCTGGATGTAACGAATTCTTTACATTTTCCCCGGCCCTTATGCATATTTCATGGAGATATGAGTCCTCGGATTCATTGCTATAGACATAAACATAGTCTCCACTATCACCATGTTTTACATCTGAACGACCCAGCATATCCATATTAATAGCCAGTGTGGTGTTTCCAACAGGAAAGATTGGATTGTCTACATAGTACTGAGATCCGAGGAGCCCCTTCTCTTCCCCTGTAACTGCGAGAAAAAGAATGCTTCTGGCGGGACGATTTCCTTCCCTTGCAGCAAGATCAACTACCCCAGCTATTTCAAGCAATGCAGCAACTCCGCTGGCATTATCATCAGCACCCATATAGATTTTATCTCCTGACTTACCAAGATGATCATAATGGGCAACCACAACAACCAATCCTTTATCAGGGTCTGTTCCTTCGCAATAGGCGAATACATTCTCTGTTGGCACCTCGTTGAAGGACCTTGAAGCCTTAATCCTGACGGCTGCTTCCTCAATTTCTACAGGGGGTGAGCCTTCACCAGACTTATCCCTAATCCCTGTTAATTCCTCTTCGGAGATACCCAGGAGGTCAGCCGCGGAGGCATGATCGAGCATTATCTCGCTCGAAAAAGGCCTTGGTCCCTCTTCCTGGTTTGTCATCTCAAAACTCATTCTTGATTCCATTATTGGTTTCAGCATCTCCGTGATCATTTTCTGAAGTTTAAAATCCTTTCCAATGCAGATGGCCGCAATGGCTCCATGCCTTGTGGCAACATCAAATTTTTCTTCATCGAATACAAAGACTCCTGCTGGAAGGTTTTGCTTATCGGAAGCCTGGTCCGATTTGGATGGCTTGCCCTCAAAATAGATCACAACCTTACCTGTAACATCCCTTCCCGAATAGTCATCATCCATCCCGTAACCCATGAATACAAGGTCAGAACAGATCTCTCCCATGAAAGGGTCTTTCATTGAATTGGTCCTGAAATCATCTCCAAATTCAAGCCTGGCATTTGAAGTTTCAATATAGAAACTGTCGAGCCTCACCTCATTTACTGTGAATTTCTGCAGGTGATCAATCGATCCGTCAATATTCCCTGAAAATGAATATTCTCCGAAGACATCTTTTATATAGGCGGCTGCCAGCTTCTGTCCTGGCTGGCCGGTTTCCCTTCCTTCATAGGTGTCGGAAGCCAGGGTCGTGACATGCTGCCTGAGCTCACCCCCGGTGATCGATGAAATATATTTTGATATATCAGGTTGCTGGCCTAGGCAACTCAGGTGGTCAATAAACAATAAAAATATCAGGATTCTTCTCATGATTTTCTGGAAATTTAACGATTGATATTAGTGCTAGGTATTACTTACCATTACTGAAAAAATACCTGTCATAACCGGTATATCCATTCCCGCATGGAACAGGGCCGATACCAGTATATTACCGGTCCTCTGCGTAAGGTACCCCCACAGCAGGGCAAACGGAAACAGGACGGCAACAAAAATATACCTGTCTGACGAATAGGATGTTAAAAGATGTATTCCTGAAAAAACAACCCCTATCATGATATTCGAACCTGCCTTCCCGAGGGCAGGCTCAAGCTTCTTAAGGAAAAGTCCCCTGAATATAAGCTCCTCCATAAAGCCGTTTGCCATGCAAAACATCAGCAACCATGGTGCCCACCCGAGGAGAATTTCAGGATCGAGCTTACCACTTTCAAAAAGGAGCGGGGCAGCAAAAAATGTTGTGGAAGCTGATACGATAAACAGTATTAAACCAGCTAACAGGTTCCTTACCGGCTTTCTAACTGAAAGATAAATATCATGAAGCCTGCTGCCGGTTACCATGGATAGTGAAATTATTGTAACCCATACTACCAGGCACTCATTCAGCTTCAGCATTGAAAGACTGCGGATATTATTGTTGTTTATCCCGGCCGTATTTAAAAGGTATGAAGAGATAATCCAGTCTGCCGACATGGCCACAGCCATGATGAAGAGTCCTGTGCATATTTTCTGCAGCTGCATGTTGTGGGCAACAGGTCCCCGGTGCCAGACAACCATGAAAAACAGGATCGAAATTACAACTGCGCGGCCGAAGTAATCAGTGACCAGCCCCAGCAACGGATCCCAAGGATTGAAAACCACCACCAGTATTGACCCGGCAAGCAGGTAAAATGATCCTGCCAGAAGGGTTTCCCTGAAGTTGCTTTTCACCTGTCCAGACTATTATTACTAAATTACCTCGTATCTCCAGTGAGCTGGACTATCAGGTTTGCAAAGGAAGCTTCCCCTACAGGATCCTTTCCCGGGGAGGCAAGGAGGTATGTTTTAAGAGTCCCTTTCCCGCACTGAAGAATATCTTCGGCAGTGTCAACCGAAACATGAGCTGACTTCAGCACCTGGTATTCTGACTCCCCTTTCCTTATTAGTATCAATGCATCCTCTGCAATGATCCTGTCATTGGTTTTAGTGATAGTTCCGCCCGCAATACAGAGATTATCAGATGTCATACATTCCCCGGCATCCATGCCCATATCTTTTATTACCGGGTACCACCACTGGGTTTCAGCTGGTTTTTTAATCCCCTTCTCCGGGATATTCTGCCCGGAAGAAGGAGTTAAAAGAATGAATAGCAGCACTGAGCAAATGACCAGCCACTTGCTGTGTTTAAAGATGTAATTATCAGTTTTCATAATTTCAATTGTTATTATTCTATTAGGTCAGTTTTCATTTATTCTCATGAAAAGATAAGACGGCACACCTTCCTCCAGAACTACAGAAAATGATTCTGCCAGGC
>JAFGXK010000119.1 GCA_016936695.1 Bacteroidales bacterium
AAATCCCTGTTCACTTCTTCCAGGGTGTAGTCGGTGTCCTCCACGGCATCGTGAAGGAGGGCTGTGGCAATTGACCGGGCTCCAAGGCCTATTTCCTGGTTAACGATTTTTGCAACAGCTATCGGATGGATAATGTAGGGCTCGCCCGATTTGCGGCGAAGGTTCCAGTGAGCCTTGTTGGAGATATTGAATGCCTTCTCAATCAGCTCACGGTCGCCTGGCTCCCTGCATCTTACAATATTGTTAATCAGGGAATCGTATTCAGATTGAATAAGCTTTATGTCCTCCTCGTCAAAAATATCCTTACTGCCCATAAAAACTATTTGTGTTCTTTTCTGCCAGATACAAAGATAACGTTATTGAGTTAAATTGAAACTGCAAGATGATTTGTTGCAGGCCGGAAGTTAAAGTCTGTTGCAACATTCAGGCAATGCCTTGTCTGTTATCTCCTGACAATGGTCAGGGTGCCGGTCCGGTCTATAATCCTTCCGGGAGGAGTGGTTATCCGCAGGTGCCAGATTACGACTCCCTGAGGTACAGGGAATCCTCCTGCCGTTCCATCCCATGATTCGGCATAATCGCGGGTCTCAAAAAGGGTGTTTCTCCGCCTGTCGGTGATTATCAGCCTGTATTCTGAAGGTGTAAAGGTCATTACCGGTTTGAAGAGATCATTTATCCCGTCGCCGTCGGGAGTGAAAATATTCGGAACCGTTACTGTTTCCTCAATCGTAGTGCATGCAACTCCGGAAACAGTTTCTCCTTCGATTCCGAATGGGTTTCCCGATTCTGTAGCCCTTACCCTGAAACATATCTCTTCTTTTTTCAGTTCATACATTATTTCCGGAATGCTGATCGAAAGAATAGTATCTGCCGGCTCTGCAGAAGCTTCAAATTCATATCCGTTTCCTTTATCGGCAAGAATGGTATATGACGAAACTGACCCGCGCCACTGACGGTAACTGTTCCATTTCAGGATTATCTCGTTGCCTGTATTTGTAAGAGTCAACTTAATGTTTGACGCCGGATTGGAGGTCGCTGTATTCTTTTTGCATATTACTGCGGAAAGCCGGTAGAAATAAATCTCATCGGGGTTGGCTGATTTGTCAGAATAGACAAGCGACTCAATGTCACCTGCGGTGAACTGGGCTATCTGCTGAAACGGTCCTGAAAATCCTGATCTTCTCTCAAGGACGAATGTGTCAATATCCGATACGGGATCGATATGGAAAGACAGGTCTATCTCCCCGTCATCCGTCACAGTAGCATAATCGGCATTGATCCATTGAGGAGGAGCAGTAAGGCTGGCAACGGCCGAGGTAAGGTTGGATGAAGAGCTTTGTCCGCTATCAAAAACGGCCTTTATTATAAAATAGTAGACTGCACCATCAGTGAATTCCTCAATATTGAATACGGTTTCATGGCTTGCTGCCTGTCCGGCAAGGTAATAAGGACTTCCGTTTTCCGATGCCATGATCTCATATCCTGAAACCTCGTAGGGATAGGATGAATACTGGCTCCATGTAATCCTAATTCGGTTGTTGCATGGATCAGGGCTGGATTTGGCATGAATGGTGCATAACTCATTTGAAAGCCGGCTTATGTTCCTTGCGATATCAAATGCCGCAACGACGTAACATTCAGGCCTTTCGTCCGAGTATGGATTCAGAAACGAGTAGCTTGTTGCTGAAGGGTTGAATACAGAGTCGATGATATAACCTTCACCGTTCCTGAAACTATATACAGCAAATCCTGCAAGATCGGGTTCAGTGCTTGGAGTCCACAATAACTCGGTTGTCCCGTTCTCCTGATTTATGGTTGCCAGCAGAAGGGTAGGGGTTGCGGGTTGTTCGTCGTCGGTCTGCCCATTTCCCGGCACTGAAACAAGGGATGTTAAAATTATCAGTATGTATGTCAGCTTTTTATTCATCAGCCTGCCGTAATCTCGTAAATATCCCCGCTAGTATAGTAGGTGTTGGCGAGTTTTAGCAATTCTTCGGGCGTTATTGTCCTGATGGTATGCATTATAGTAGAAAAATAGCTTAGATCAAGGCCGAATTCCCATGCTGATTTGAAGCTTTCTGCAATCGACATTGGTCCGTCGAACAATCTGACAAGCTCTCCGGCCATATAGTTGCTTACTACTTCAATCTCATCAGCCGGAACCGGTGTAGTTAGGAGAATGTTTATTTCCTTTGTTATCTCATCGATAGCTTTTCCTGCATTTTCCCTGCCGACATCCGTAGATATCATCCTGAAACCCGATTTGTCGAATGATGAGACAATAGAGTGAATCCCGTAGGTATAACCTTTTTCTTCCCTTATATTCTTCATCAGGCGTGATCCGAAATAACCGCCCAGGATCACATTGAGGAACTTCAACCCGGGGTAATCGGGGTGTCGCTTGTTTATTGTCGCCGCTCCTATCCTTATTGCAGTCTGAACCGCTCCCTTCTTCTTTATATGTTCCTTTCTTACAGGGGAACCTTTAATTATGCTTTGCTTTTCAATGGTTTGAATTTTTTCTGATCTGAGTCCGCCGAAGTGTTTTTCCAGAGAGTCTACTGCAGAACCGGGAATTTTGCCTGAAACGATCACAGCCATTTCTTCGGGCCGGTATAAGCGTGAATGGAAATCCCTTAACAGTGATGGAGTCATAACTTTAAAATCAGGTTCACTGACCATTCTGCCGTAAGGATGACCGGGGCCGAAAATGGACTCGAAGAACCTTTCGCTGGCTATGTTCTGGACTTTTTCCCTGTTGATTCTGAACCAGTTTAGTCTTTTCTTCATGAGTTTTTCCAGCTCTTTTGCAGGGAAAACCGGACTAAAGAGAACCTCTGCAAGCAATTCCAGAGCCTTGTCGAAATATCTGCTGAGGAAATAAGCGGTCAGACCTGCGGTGTCCCTTTCTGCCTGCAAGTTGAAAAATATTCCATAGTAGTCGAGCAAAGCGTTCAGCTCTTCCGATGTATACCTTTCGGAACCTTCAGTAAGCATCATATTGGTTGAACTGGCCAGAAGGGGCAGATGTTCCTTTATCATTCCTGCTCTGAAGATGCACTCAATCCTGATAACATCCTCCGTACCTGCTTCAATCATGTAAAGGCGGGCTCCGTTACTCAAGGCAAGCGACTTTAATGGAATATCAATTTGTGCATCAAAAGGATGCACCTGGGGCTGTATTCTCTGGAAACTGCTCATTTGCCTGTTCTATTTGAGGCGATGTAATACAAAGTGGAACAATTCTCCGGATTAAGGTACCTGATCGCTGCATCCATTATCATTGGTTTGCTTACAGCCCGGTAGCTTTCCACTTCCCTGTTTATCCGGGATGCATCTCCAAGCAATTCAAAAACCGACAGACTGAGTGCCTTATTCAGGATGCTTGTATTCGACAGTACGGATGATGATTCATATCTGTTCTTCACCTTGTCGATCTCAGTATCAGGAGGAGCATTGTCTTTAAGTTCATCAATAACCTGGATAACAGCTTTTTCAGCTTTTTTGATATTAACTCCTCTCATTAGTTTACCGCTTAAGATCACAAGTCCGGGATCCAGGTCAGAGGTTAAATATGCATTTATCTCGCTGAAAAGGTTAAGGTCCCTGACGAGCCTGTTGTAAAGGCGGCCTGATTCACCTCCTGCAAGCAGATCAGTTAACAGATCCATTGTATGGAAATCGGAGCCGGAGCGCGGTCCCATGTGCCATGCTTTGTAAAGAGCAGAGGCTGGGAGACTCCTTTCAACTGTCATACTTCTTTCTTCGGTCTGGACAGGTTCGGAGGGCAGGCTCCTGGCATGCTGTTCGCCTGAGGGAATAGAGCCAAACCATCTGATCGCCAAATCGTATGCCCTGTCGGGAGTAATATTGCCGGTAAGAGTTAAAATTGCCTTACCGGGATTATAGTGATGGTTGAAGAAGTGCTGTACATCCTCAAGACTTATTCTTTCTATGTGCGAAGGATCAATTCCTATTGTCGGCCACCTGTAAGGGTGAGTTGTATAGGCCAGCGGCCTCAGCCTTAGCATAGCGTCACCGTAGGGCTGATTGAGATACCTTTGCTTGAATTCTTCAATTACAACACTCTTCTGAACATCCAGTTTGCCGCGGGTAAAATCCGGAGCAAGCATCCTGTCCGACTCGAGCCAGAATGCTGTCTCTATATTTCCACAAGGAAGAGTGAGGTAATAATTGGTTATGTCGTTGTTGGTGAATGCATTGTTCTCTCCTCCTGCAAGCTGAAGAGGGAGATCATATTCCGGGATGTTCCCGGTGCCGCTATACATAAGATGTTCAACAAGATGCGCCATCCCGGTCAGTGAGGGATCTTCATCCCTCGAGCCGGCATCATAAAGAATATTCATTGCGACCAGGGGTGTTGACCGGTCCTCATGAACCAGCAACCTTAATCCGTTATCCAGTCTGTAACTCCTGAAATCTACCATCGCCTGGAAATTTAGAAAAAGACAAACTTAGTTAAAAAACAAAGACGCTTTATTAATGTTTTTATCTTTGCGGTGCTATGTTGAATATGAAGTTTTTCCGGAGACTATTTTCAAAACAGTTTAGCGAGATCGATCAGTCGAGGCTTATTTATGTTCTCAGCCTTGCTGTAGGATTGTTCAGCTCTCTTGCTGCTGCAGTCCTTAAAAATTCCATTCATTACACAAGGAGAATACTTACCGAAGGAATAACCCCTGAGTCAGGAAGCTATCTTTATCTTATTTACCCTGTTCTAGGTATACTGCTGACCGTATTGTTTGTAAAATATATTGTAAGGGACAATATAGAGCACGGTGTCAGCAGGGT